>NZ_JAUBRC010000039.1:0-73314 GCF_036701635.1 Microcoleus sp. N9_B4
CAAGCTATCAAAGCGAGGGTTAATCCTGCTGTGCAGACCCCCTCTTTAATACCCCTGGTTTAGACCTGAATCCTTACAAGTAAACACTGTATGGGTTTTCGGACGAAGAAAGGTAGTAATGTGCAGGAAAAACAGGTGAAATAGATCAAAATCCCTGCATTACCATCTGCGAGCATATACATAAAAGCGGAACTTTATCTTCTCCCACCCTTGGAGTTTGAGCTAGCCAACGGATACAAAGAGGTTTTTCAAACTTGACCACACATGATTTTTTAGGGTCTATAGCTTGTGCAATTATCTTTGATAAGTCGCTCCTTCAATCCTAGGTTTTTAAGCATGGTTTTCTTCCCCTTCTTCTTTCCATTATTACTCCCTTTACTCGACCATAAAAACTGTTGGTAAGACGATAACGCGGAGCTGTAGTCAGAAAGTCTTTACGTAGAGCTTAATGCTCAAACTTTAGGGTTTCTAACGCTCGTTCGCGCCAATATAAAAATAAAGGCAAAGCACAAGATACACCAATGCCAAAAGTAGCGACAACGTAAACAAACAACCAGCGACGAGACAAACCTAATCGCTTTAGCTCAATAAATGAAAAACAGAAGAAGACATCTGCACAAATGAGCAAATCTATTGCTACGGCAGAAGCGACATGATTAGCGAACGCATTCTGGAAAAATAAATCGAGATCAAGACCATTCTGGAGAAAGAACTTCAGCAGAAAGCTCCAAGGCGCGATCGCACCAATAATCGTTAGCAGCAGATAAAGCGATTGGGTTGACAGAAATTTTTTGGATGTAGGTAGTTGCCGCTGTAGATAAGTTGCATTGGACATAGGTTCACTTTCCTTTTGTTATCAGCACTTCAACAGGGACTTGGTTTGGCGAAGCGTAAAAGTTCGTCATCAACCCTGTTGCTCTGATTGTCACCCTCCGAGATAATATAAACAATTACCTACGAGGTAATAAGGATAGTAAAATGGCGAGCGCTTCAACCTCAACGCAATCAACTCCAAACCGAGACGCATCCTTTGGGAATCTGCTCAAACACTGGCGCAATCAACGCGGTTTGAGTCAACTCGATTTGGCTTTAGCTGGCAATGTCTCTCAGCGGCATATCAGCTTCTTAGAATCAGGCAGAGCTAATCCCAGCCGGGATATGGTACTGCAACTGGCGGCTGTGCTACATGTTCCTCTGCGCGATCAAAACATCATGCTCACGGCGGCGGGCTTTGCGCCGATTTATTCCCAAAGCGATTTATCAGCGCCTGAAGTTGAACCGATCCGCAAAGCCATAGAGTTTATCTTGCGCCAGCAAGAACCCTATCCGGCATTAGTAATGGATCGTTATTGGAATTTAATCCAGAGCAATACAGCCGCGCAACAGCTTACCAATTGGTTAGTTCATCCAGAGAAGCTGCAACACCATTTCTGCATCAACGGCAGGATTAATCTGATGCGGCTGATGTTTCATCCTCAAGGGTTCAAGCCGTTTGTGGGGAATTGGGAAGAAATTGCTAGCCATCTGATGCAACGGGTGTATCGAGAAGCGTTCGTCGATGGACATAGCGACGAATCTATGGCTCTTTTTCAAGAACTACAAGCTTATCCAGATGCCCCCCGCTTGTGGCAGCAATCTCTACCCCGCACCTGGCAACTACCCTTGTTGACGGTACAGTTTGTCAAAGACGGACTGAGCCTTAACTTATTTTCGGCGATCGCCACGTTAGGTACTCCTCATGACATCACGTTGCAGGAACTGCGGATTGAAAGCCTGTTTCCGGCAGATGAGGTGGCGCAAACCAATCTTGCAAATTTTTACAGGGATACACCGGCACCCCACTAGAGATGGGTACTCCCCAGAAAGCCGGGGCCGGTGGGCTAATATGGGCACACATATCGTTAGCGCACTCAATGCCGAAGTATTCCCCTGAAACAGTCGAGGCCATCTTAGAAACCATCCGCACAACGGGCAGCGCGTGAGCCGGTCGCCTAATGAGTGTCTGGTTGCTCGCGCGTCGCTTCGATATTAGGAAAAAGCCCTATCCTGATAAATCTTTGTTGATATTAAACACAGAACAAAATTACAAACATCAACAAAATGGTTACTAACAAGACACACATCGCCGTCTCTCTAGACCTGGGAACCAGCATTCCCAGCAGTGTACGTGCAGCAGATGCAAGCAACCTCGTTCTGAAAATTAGGCACGAAAACGAATTAGAAAAGGTACGGGCTCAAAATCAACAGTTGGTGGAATTTCGATCACAAGTTGAGGCCACGCAGGCTGCGAGCGAAAAGCTGAAGGTTCAACAGGTTCAACAGTTGGTGGAATTTCGATCACAAGTTGAGACCACGCAGGCTGCGAGCGAAAAGCTGAAGTTTAATGACAGGCGTTTTGGTAGCTACAAAACCTGGCAGTCATTCCGCATCCTGTCCTAGTTAGGTCGATCGCCAACTCTCTAGCGTCTGTCTCATCTCCTGACCTAGCAGTAGCACTTCTAAGTCCTAGATGGGTAAATTTGATTTCCTTGACCTAATTGCAACGATCACAGACGCTCTCGCCATTAAGACACCGTATTAGGGTCTGCTCTTAACCTGCCTTCATACCAACAGTTTAGCCGATTGCAAAGCGCGAGTCCGACAACAGCAATTTATGCAACTGCCAAGGCTGACATAACGGCTGCTACGCTGCCAATTTTTTCGCACTTCTGAAATTTGATTTTTAATTCAACTTACCATACCGTAACTTGACTATTAAGTCAATTCACTTGTTGTTAAAAACGCTAAAAAATAGCTAATTGTTGTGGAGCGCTAAAGTCAGGGATTTGCAGTATAAAGTCAGGCGTTTGCAGTATAAAGTCAGGCAAGTGCAGGTATTTGCAGGGGGTGCACTTTACCTGCAAATGCCTGTAAATATCCTGCAAATGCCTGACTTTTTCGGTCAAATTACTGCTTTTTTGTGCTCTTCGTGACTTTGCTTGTTGAGGCTGCTTTTGGCTGTTCTCAATCGGTAGCAAGCAATGGTTTTGCGATCGCAAACCATGATTAATGCGTGCAGAAAAAAAATAATACACCCTGATGAATGGGGCATCCTAGGTGTCAAGCGACTTGATTTTTACCCGATATCCAACTGTGCTGATTGCACGAACATTGCTCCTGCTGTTGTGGAGACCCTTGTGACAGCATCGGCGTCAATTGCCCCAACTGTCCCGATCGCACGCTTAGCGGAGCGAACCTCACTCGCTCTCTTGTAAACTAAATTTTATGCCTGATAGGAAGCTAGGAAAAAAAGTGAGGAACAGTCGTAGCAATAGCAATGTTGGGAGATATATTTATACCGATACCGGTAAAGGAAAGTTCCGGCTAAGTTTTCTGAAACTTATAGTGCGATCGCTCCTACCTACAACGGCTTCAAGCGGCCGGGGCGAGCGCTGTATTGGCTACATGGCGATTGCCCTTCAACGAACGCCTCGCAGTAAATTAAAGTCGCCACACCTTAATTATTCGCTATTCGCGAATATAGAATAAAGGAAACAATGCGCTCGCTCATCCGCTATGCTAAAACCCCAAGATATCCTTGCAATACTCAAAGTCCACAGTTGGGATTCAACGAACTGGACGTACAGTTCTCTCGCTCAAAGCTTGGGCATGAGCGCATCAGAAGTTCATGCTGCCCTTGAGCGTTCTGAAGCTGCGGGTCTGTATTATGGCTCCGAGCGGAAAATTTTGAAGCAAGCGGTGTTGGAATTCTTGGTTCACGGGTTGCGCTATGTATTCTACGCCCAGCCAGGCCCCCTCTCGCGGGGATTGCCAACTGCACATTCTGCTGAGCCGTTGAAAAGCAAGCTGGTTGCCTCACCGTCTGAGGTTTACGTCTGGCCTGACCCTCAAGGTGTCGTGAGAGGGCAGGCAATCGCGCCTCTGTACCGCTCAGTCCCCCAAGCTGCCAGTAACGATCCAGAACTCTACGCCTTGCTCAGCTTGATTGACGCTATTCGAGTTGGTCGGGTGCGGGAGCAACGTTTAGCCGCTAGCGAACTTGAAAAGAGGATCGTCGCTCTATGAATCAGCAGATATTCATGCTGGAAACAGTCGCCCGGATACTCTCTCAAGTACGCACTACCATCGTCTTCACAGGAGGAGCAACGATATCCCTGTATCTGGACGAAGTGGCTGCTCCTGACATTCGACCTACCGATGATGTTGATTGTGTTGTCGAAATCATGTCCAGAGCTGAATATTACAACTTCTCGAACTTGTTGCGAACCCTTGGGCTTCAAGAGACTACAGAATCAGGTGCACCCCTATGTCGCTGGCAGTATGAGGGCATTTCAATTGATGTCATGCCGTGCGACTCCTCTGTATTAGGGTTTTCCAATCGCTGGTACAGGCCGGGCATTGCTAACTCTATTCGCTACCAACTTCCAAGTGGTAGGCAAATCCTAATTTTTTCAACGCCTTATCTCCTCGCTTCCAAAATAGAAGCTTTCATGGGTAGAGGCGGGGGTAACTTTTATTTTAGTTCTGATATTGAAGACATTGTGGCACTGCTTGACGGGCGTTTTAGTTTGTTCGAGGAAGTGCAACAAGCTGACTATGAAGTGAAAGCATTTTTATCAGGATGGTTTCGAGCCGAGCTTGCAAATCTGTGCGAAATCGCGCCTGCTTTCCTCTCACCCGTTGCTAAAAATTCAGGTCGCACTCGCTTGCTCTTGCAAAGAATTGAAAGGCTGGCGATGGTAGTTTAGTAGTTAACTGCTAGCAATAGACAGCAGCGGACACTCGATCGAGGTAAGCCTTACACTCGCGAACAGCCTCAACGGAACGCAAAAACCAGATAGTCCAGCCTCAGCTTTATTGCTGGCATAGTGGGTACTACACTACAAAATCACTTCATAAATTTTAGCTACCTGCCAATTTTCTCACACTTGCTCAACTTGATTTTTTATTCAATTCCGATGCCACAACTTGACTATTAAGTCAATCCACTTGTTGTTAAAAACGCTAAAAAATTAGCTAATTGTTGCGTCAGCTAAAGTCAGGGATTTGCAGTATAAAGTCAGGGATTTGCAGTATAAAGTCAGGCAAGTGCAGGTATTTGCAGGGGGTGCACTTTACCTGCAAATCCCTGTAAATATCCTGCAAATGCCTGACTTTTTCGGTCAAATTACTGCTTTTTTGTGCAGAGACTGCCTTTGCTGGTTGAGGCTGCTTTTGGCTGTTCTTGATTAGTAGCAAGCAATGGTTTTGTGATCACAAACCGCACTTTTACGTGCAGGAAGAGAAATAATGCACCCTCCTTTTACGGAAGCCTAACCGTAAGGTCGGGTTTAATACTTTCTTTAGCTTTAATGACAACTGTAACTATTTGTACTACGATTTAAGCTGAATATTCTATAGCTCTAAGAAATTAGAGGGAGAAAATGCTTCAAAAGCAATTCAACAAGCTCATCACTTATTCAAGTGCGATCGCACCTAAATCCACTATTCTATACAAATAAAGAAAATTATACTCAGTCTCTACCTTAATAAACTGTCTAAACAGCCCTCTCCAATTGGGGGGGATAAAATCACCTGAATAGCGCTTGTCGATTACAGTTGTTAACTTGTATCTTGGTAAGAGGTTTTTACTGATTAAAAACTATGAAGACTTTACCGTCCGTCAAACCTAGAGAGCTGCTATCCAACCATATTCACATTCGCCTAACTGACTCTGACTACAATCAAATCAAAGCAAGAGCAGAGCAAGTAAATTTAAGCATGAGCGACTTCATGCGCCGTGCAGCTTTGAGGAGAACCATGCCACGCCCTCTAGCTGCATTTGACTTGAAAGCCTATCAAGTTTTGTGCAAGATTGATACCCAATTGAGGATTGCAGGAAACAACCTCAATCAAATTACTAAAGCTTGCAATAGTGCTGTGGCATTGGGAGAACCAGTTGTTGTCAATAAAGGACTCTTAGAAAGCGTACAGCAACTCATTCGAGAGAACCAAGCTACAATTAAAGCAATAGTTGCAAACCTTACCAATTCTACAGTCCGCTAATTTTTAACAAGCCTGAGAAATTGATGTAATAAACCTACTGCGAAACGGTTATGATTGGCAAACAAATTAAAGGTACAGGCTTTCGGGGCTGTCTGAACTACGTGCTGGGCAAAAAAGACGCCGCTCTAATTGGCGGTACTATGTGCGGACAAACTCCTGAAGAACTGGCTGCTGAATTTGCGATCGCCCGACAACTAAGACCTAACCTGAAAGTAGCAGTTTTTCACGCCACTTTATCTGTCGATAGCACCGAAAAACTAGAAGATTCTGAAGAAAATGACCAACGCTGGCTGGCGATTGCAGCCAACTACATGAAAGCGATGGAATTTGACAACAACCAATACGCAGTTGTCAAGCACAGCGATACACAACACGACCACATTCACATCGTCGCCAGTCGCATTTGTCTAGATGGAGGTGTCGTTGACGATAGCTGGGATTATTACAAAAGCCAAGAAACTATTCGCCAACTCGAACGGAACTACAGCCTGGAAACTGTTACACCCAGTTGGGAAACAGACAAACGAGCTCAGACTACAGGAGAACACAGGCAATTAAAAAGCAAGGGAAACCAGAGCGTCAGGGTGCAATTACAAGACCTAATTGATGAAGTTACCCAAGACAACCCAAGTATGCCAGAATTCGTTGAGCGGTTGCAGCAACAAGGCGTAGAGGTGCAAGTCGGATTGACTCGAACTGGAATCGGCTTGAGTAAAGGCATTTCTTACAATTTAGATGGGGTCGCTTTAAGTGGCACTCAGTTGGGTAAAGCCTACACTTTTTCTGGATTGCAGAAGCATCGAGGCGTTAGCTATGACAAAGGGCGAGATAACGCCCTAATTGAGGCTTTAATGCAGCCACAACACTTAGCTATCGCCCTCAGTGAGGCAGAGGAAACTGAGCTAGAGTCGTCACAATCCGAGTTAGTAGCAACCGCACCTGCAACTCCTGCAAGAGAAAATAAATTAGAGTTGTCACAATTCGAGTTAGTAGCAGGCGCACCTGGAACTCCTGCAACAGCAAATGAGTTAGAGTCGTCACAATCCGAGTTAGTAGCAACCGCGCCTGCAATTCCTGCAACAGCAAATGAGTTAGAGTCGTCACAATCTGAGCTAGAAACAACTACACCTGCAATTCCTGCAACAGCAAATGAGCTAGAGTTACAACTGTCAATCCTGCCTGAAAGGAATGAAACTCAGTGGCAAAAAGTGCGATCGCATCTAGCAGTCGAGTACAGTTTACCTTTAGAATTGCTCGATTTATTGCACTCTCATTCTTGGCTGTATGCCGGCTCAGAAAAGGCTGTCTTTACAGGACGGACGCTTGAGGGGGAACCCAGGCTCGCTTTTGTCCTCGATGAAAGAGGCAACTTTACTACAACCCATCCCCTGTCATCTGAAGCTGCTTTCTGGGTAGCCACTACCGGAGAAATTGAGCGAGCTGTAATTGCCTGTAACCCAATCGAAGCCCTTTCACTTTTGCTTATTGAACAGGATAACTCTACAACAGCACCACCCACAATTTACCTAGGAATTGAACGAGCTTCACAACTACCTATACAATTCTTACAAGAACTCGATAGCGTTATTATAGCGATTGCCGAAAATTCTCAGCTCGCTCGAAATGCGATCTCGTTGCTACCGGATGCAGAACTTGTCAATCCACCGTCAAGTTGGAATGATATCTGGATACAATTAATTGAACAAGAACAGCCAACTCATAAACAAAATCACCAACAGCATAAACCGCACACCCAAAACCTCGAACTGGATTAGTTATTGCCACTTAAAAATTTGATTTTTATTAAATAAAAGCGCTAGCTAACAAATTTCCTGGTTGCGACATAAATTACTGGGTAGTTCTGGCATCTCAGGGTTTTGATAACGGTGGGTAAACCGTTTTATCCCCCCAATTATTCTTACCAGGCAGGAATACCAATTACTGATATTGCTACCACTAATTTTGACAGCTTTTTTAACGTATTTATCAACTATTTTGGCGTAACTATTAAGTAAATTGAGGCCGTGCTTGCTCAAATAATTTGTGAGTCAACATGGGTAAAAATAAATTATTTATACATTTTATCGTACTCACTAACATTTACGAAAAAACAAATTTATGAGCGCTGTCGCGCCCAAAAATAAAGCATCGGAAAAAAAAATGGAACTATCGCAAACCTACACCTATTACTTCAATAATTTAACCTGCGTCCACCAAACAGAAAACGAACTGTACATCATGGGCAAGGAAACAACACTTGTACTGAATTTTCAACAAACAAGCTATCAAACGCTCGACAAAATAATCCACGCTCTGCGACTTGTGAGAGACAAAAAAGTCCAAGATCGAAAGTCAATTATTGAACAAGAACTGCTGGCATTAAACTTCCAATTCCCTCTCGAAAGCAACAACGATAGCAACAACGACAGCAACAACGACAGCAGCAATGGTAGCAGCAACGGCAGCCACAAAAACTGCGAGCTAAAAATCGACTGGTAATTCAATTATGCCGGAGAGACAAGTTTGTTTCTCCGGCAGCCAATAGCCAACATTAAAACCACATTCAAAAATGGCAAACACAATAGCAGGATATGTATATCTCCTGCACTTTGAGCAGCCGATATGTCCGACTCGTCCGTCTCAACACTATGTCGGCTGGACTAAAGATTTGGACGAAAGGCTTTATCAGCATAAAAAAGGCAGAGGGGCTAAGTTTTGCGGCGCAGCCCGAGAACGCGGAATAAAATTTGTTCTGGCAGAATGCTGGGTTGCAGACAAAAGTTTTGAGAGAACAATCAAGAGGCAAAAGAACCACAAACGCTTCTGCCCTATTTGCACAAATTTGGTAAACTAAGATAATGCAATGTTTGCAACACTGATGCTTGACCGGAACTGTTTTGTCCTACAAATGCGTGTAGGCGTGAACTATCGTTCTGTATCTTTGACCTACTTAATTCTCTCTCAAATCCTGGCTAGCTGGTTTACAGATTACTGCTACCATACCTCACACTTAGTAGTAACCGCCATATTAGTTTAAGCTGATTAAAAATTAGGAGCAGAAAATCCGATGCTCCCCAAGAATAGCCGCAAAAAGTTACCATTATTGGCAGCGTTCTTAATCTCGCAATTTATCCCTTGGTTCTTGAGTGCGATCGCGCTATTTCTCAGTTTATGGGTCATCGTACCAGCACCCACGCTGTTTCTGTACCCTTTGGCGGTGGGAGCACCAGAAATTAGTCCTTGGTTAGTCGGTATCAATGCGATCGCCCTTCTGCTGAACCGGCCCAGACGACATCAACGCAAAGTCTACATTATTTTACCGATTTGTAACCTGTTCGCCCTAATTCTGAGCCTGCTTCCCCTGATGCAATTCCCAGAAGCCAATGCAGCAATAGCTACCGAAATGCAAGCAGTTCTAGGAACAAACTATTTAGCAACCGTTCCTCAAGCTCTACGCGCGCAGCTACACCCTCAACCGTTTATCCTAGCAGATGCGTTCCGGGGAATTCCGATTAGAGAGGTTAGGATCGATCGGGCTATTGGATTTGCCAACCCTGACGGAGTTTCACTGCAACTAAACCTTTATCGGCCGGTGGAAATTGGCAAATATCCGGCGATTATCACACTCTACGGGGGAGCTTGGCAGAGAGGCAATCCCGATTCCAATGAGGAATTCAGCCGCTACATGGCCGCCCAAGGCTATTGTGTGGTTGCAATTGCTTACCGCCACGCTCCCAAGTATCGATTTCCTGCTCAGCTTGAGGATGTACAAGCCGCTCTTTCCTATATCAAAACTCATGCTGGTGATTGGTCCATCGATCTCGATCGAATTGCTTTGATGGGAAGGTCTGCAGGTGCCCATTTAGCAATGCTAACTGCTTATGATTCTAGTGTGCTTCCAGTTAGAGCAGTGGTGAACTATTACGGGCCAAACGACCTTATTGGGGGATACAATGACCCATCTTTTCCTGATGCGATCGACGTTCGAGCCGTCTTGCGTGCCTTTCTGGGAGGAACCCCAAACGAACTCAATGAGCTTTACCACCGGGCTTCCCCCATTAATTATATTAAACCCAATCTTCCCCCTTGCCTACTGGTTTATGCAGGTCGCGATCATATCGTTCAGGCTAAGTTTGGGCGATCGCTCTAGGAACGATTGCGAGCCACGGGCGATTCCCTACGGGATAGCTTCGCCGCGCGTACTATTTTGCTCGAAATTCCTTGGGCTGAACACGCCTTTGATGCAGTTTTTAATGGCCCTAGCAATCAACTTGCTTTGTATTATACAGAACCTTTTTTGGCTTTGGCTTTGAAATATTCCGATTACCAGCCAATTAAATAAAAATTGAAATTTTACTCATTTATGCTTAAATAAAGGCGCCTCAAACTGTCTTAATTATTGCCATAAATCTCTTCTGTTTAAAATCTTATAAATTCCAAAAACTACGCCAGAAAGGTTTTGTGGCGCTGCTGAATCAAAGTATTATTTTGCCTATACGTAATTAGGGCTGACTGAATAAAAACAGAAGGCAGACCAGATAAGGGTTTCAATCTTTTTGGGCTCGAACAAGTACAAGTTATAAGATAAGCGAGGTTCAAAACCCTTGGACTTTCACAGGGAAGTCTCTGGGTAAATTTGGGAATTAGGCAACGAACCTACTATTTTTCAAGCTGTCTAGTCTCAATACTTCGGACAGTTTTTGAATGAGAGCCTGAAAGTGCCATTCTACCGTTTGTATCCGAGCTTGACGAAAGCCTGAAACCCTCATTATACCGTTAGCGATAGAAAACTGTCCGAAGTGTTGTAGTCTCGTTTATCCACTCTGTACACTTTTTTAGCAAGCCCTAATTATAAGAGTGCTTACCCGTCACGTCAGCGGTGGGCAACTACGGGGTGATTGCCCCTACAAATTTAATACCCAAATTCAGCCACGCCAACCAAAATTTTCCTCCTTGTTGATAGATGGATTAGCCCTCGGGAAATGAGCCGCGTTCGCGGCTAACTCTCAGCCAATTCAAATCCCTTCAAAAATATGGATTTAACTCTCACCTTACAACATTTGTCTGGGATTGCTGTTCCAGAAGCTCAAAAATTAGCAAAACTAGGTCTTCGCACCATTGCAGACCTACTCTACTATTTTCCTAGAGAACATCTCGCCTTCAAACGCACTCGGATTGCTGAGACAAAAACAGGAGATTGCGTAACAATTGCAGGCAAAATTATCAACCACAGTATCTTCGACTGCCGTACTAAACCAGAACTTACATTACAAAAATGGATTGTCTGCGACCAAACCGGCAGAATAGTTTGCACTCAATTTTACAACCACAGCTATTACCAATCGCAACTATGGCGTTCCCACCAAGCCGAACTTTACAAACAAGGTGCTATTGTATTAGTGACAGGAAAAGTCAAACAAGATAGCTATGGTAAAACCATCAGCAACCCAACAGTTAAAGTTGTTAGCTTTGAAGATGCTAAAGCCAGCACGACCTCTATTGTACCAGTTTACCGCTTAACTAAAGGCATAACTAACGAGCTAGTCCGGCATTGTATTCGTACAGCACTTGACTGTGTTGGTTTTATTGAAGACCCGCTGCCACAACGACTTCGCAAACGTTTTGGGTTAATAGCTCTCCAAAAAGCTATCGCACATATTCACTGTCCCCCAGACAGCAATACCCTCGAATCTGCCCGCCACCGCTTAGTGTTCGATGAATTTTTCTACTTGCAATTAAGGCTATTGCAGCACCGATATACCTTGCAACAACAGCCAGGATACTCCCTAAACTCAACAGGAAAACAGCTCAGAAAACTTTACAAGAATTTACCTTTTACCCTAACCAAAGCACAGCAAAGAGTCATTGCCGAAATTCTGTCAGACATGAGCAAACCAACTCCGATGAATCGCTTAGTACAAGGAGATGTCGGTGCCGGCAAAACAGTAGTAGCAGCAGTCGCCATCCTTGCAGCAATTCAATCCGGTTATCAAACAGCACTAATGGCACCGACTGAAGTGTTAGCCTCCCAACACTACCGCAAACTCAGTGAATGGTTTGAGCCGCTGGGATTGTCTGTAACGCTGTTAACAGGCTCCACAACAGCTAAGATTCGTCAAGAAATTGCCAAAGGATTAAACTTGGGGCTTCTTCCCTTGCTAATCGGTACTCACGCACTGATTCAAAATACTGTAAGCTTTAAGAAACTGGGTTTTGTGGCGATCGACGAACAGCATCGATTTGGAGTTCAACAGCGGCTCAAGTTGCAGCAAAAAGGCATTAGCCCTCACATTCTGACAATGACCGCCACACCCATCCCTAGAACTTTAGCCCTGACACTGCACGGCGATTTAGACATCAGCCTGCTGGACGAACTGCCACCGGGGAGAGAGCCAATTCAAACTCAGCTATTTACGAGTAGAACTCGCCACAAAGCTCACGAAATAATTCGACAACAAATCCAACTGGGCTATCAAGCCTACATCATTCTGCCACTTGTCGAAGAATCTGAACGGCTTGACCTCAAAGCCGCCATTGAGGAGCATCGGTACTTGAGGGAAAATATTTTCCGCAATGTCAATATCGGGCTGCTACACGGTCGCATGAATTCCGCCGAGAAAGAAACAGAAATCGCCAACTTTATTGCCCATAAAACTCAAATTCTCGTCTCTACGACGGTTGTTGAAGTCGGAGTTGATGTCCCCAATGCCACAGTCATGTTAATCGAACACGCGGAACGATTTGGCTTGTCACAATTGCACCAACTCAGAGGCAGGGTAGGACGGAGCACGGCACAATCTTACTGCTTGTTGGTAAGCGATTCCAAATCAAATAATTCTAGAGAGCGGCTCAAGATAATGGAAACTTCGCAAGACGGCTTCTTTCTAGCAGAAATGGATTTGAGATTGCGAGGGCCAGGTCAGGTATTAGGAACCCAGCAGGCGGGACTGCCAGAATTTGCCAAGGCTGATTTAATCAACGACCAGGCCATACTAGAGCAAGCTAGGAAAGCAGCACAGTTGGTAGTCGCAAAAGACCCCACTCTGGAAAGGTGGCCCGAACTTTCACAAGAATTGTTCGGGCGACAGCAGGTTAACAAACTCGATGCAGAAGCAGCACTTAACTAATAACCTGTTGTGCATCTAGATTAGACTTGAATTGCCTAAATCTTTGATTAATAGGTTAACCGCAGATTCAAGACAGCTCAACGCAAATAAACGCAGATAATTTCCTGATTGAAGAGCGAATAAATGCAATGCAACTCTATTGTCTATGGTGCAATACGCTTGGGTTAACGCTCTCTAACGAATTCTATCTCTGTTACGATTTTATGGCAATATATGCATCTTTTAAAAGTCAGATTGTTCTTAACCCAAGCATATTGGTCTATGGTGTTCGAGGGAGAGAGGATTTGACAATTTTTGAAGGTCATTGAGCTCTACAATTTAAATGCAGTACAACTTACTAATTGCATAAATAGTTGCAACTGAGTGTTGAGTTTTATGATTCTACTCAACACGCAGTTGCTTGTGCATAAGTTCTGTAGCTACTGCTTTTGCCAGCGAGCATCTACCCCTCGCCCCCGACATTGCAAACGCCCAGCATCTCTCTCCCGGCGCAATAAACGGCGAATTAAATCAATGCCCACTGTCGGACACCTTTCCTGCAACCCTCTAATTGAACTGCGGGTATCCCTTTTTTCCTGGTTTCTTGGCGAAAGCAATTAGCCCAAAAACGTTGGATAGCAAAAATGGCACGTTCGGCAGAAGCCTGACGTGCCATCGAATTAAGCTTACCTGCCCATTCAAACTCTTTTGCCATAATGGCGCATTGTTTGTACAGGTCAACTAACTTAACCCCTTGATTCTCTGTCCAATACCTAAGAGTTTTATTTCGGACAAATTGAGCCGTCCTAATCATCTCGTCAATGACTCGGTATTGCTTCCCTTTGGCTTTCAACTTAAACTCTAATGTTATCATTCAAATATCTTACCGTATTACGAAACACTATGTTTACAAAATGCGTATGTTTAATCATTCTTTACACTTTATAGAAACTAAAGCCGTCCTAGAAGGACGGGGCTTTAAACCCAATTTTTCTGATAAAATAAACCCTGTACTAAAAGGAATGTGGGTATAATTGGTGTGAATTGTAGTTAGCACGTCCCGATAACCCGCAATTTCTTGTTCTGAACTATCGCGCGGCGTTGTTTTTTCAGTTACTAATTTCTTAATCCGTTCTAGCGGCACAGTAATTCCTTCAATGCGGTTAGAAGATTCGGTACTCTGAATAACCGCAGCTTGGCGCAAAGTGCCTAAAACTTGTGGCGCTTGTTGCTTAAATAACTCCTGCTTTCCCTTGTACTCTCCAACTAAGCGAATCGTTTGCAAAAGTCTTTGGTTGAGTTGTTGACTTTCAATGAACCCCTCTTCAAATGACAGCATATCTATTTTATCTCCTTTGTATTAATTATAAACATTTATCGCAGTCAATAACTCGGATATTGCGTGTGCTTAATCAAAACTTTGAAAGCCGATCGCAAGCAGAACCGACACCAAATCCAGGTAAATAAGTAAGGCGATAGTTGCTTTTAGCCATAGCCCTTGCCTCTCTTGTTGTCCAAGGTTTGACGCTCAGCAAATCGGGTTGAGTTTCCAGTTGCTTTAAATAAGAGCGATCGCCCGTTACAAAGGCGATCGCAATCGCCAGGAATTTACAGCAGCTCAAAGGAGCCTGAACCACCTGCTTTTCAGTAAACCTAACCACAATCCAATTCCACTCTAAGAATAATTGATTGCGGCGCATATCCCTGTCAGCATCGCAACAGTGAGTGGGCTTCTTAGATTTGCCAGCATAAGGTTCATCAATCTCGACATCAATTCCGAGTCCAGATGGAGTGTGAATTACAGTAAAATCTGCTGAATAGCTCCTCTGAGATAACGGAATTTTAAACTCTGCTGCTTGGACAACTTCCTCGAAATATTGCTGTAAGTATTGCAAAAAGCGTTGTTCACTCACTCCTTGCCGAGCTTGAGATGTGCCATTAGGACTAACCCGAAGTGACATCAAATCCTTGAGCGCTCGATTTCTGTGATGTAAGTCAATTTTTACACTTTTAAAAACTGTCTGCAACCCTTCTTTTCCTAGCTTAAAACTAGAAAATTCCTGCTGTTGGTTGGATAATATCTCTTGTTGGTATAATATCTCTTGTTGGGATAATCTTTTTTGTTGGGATAATATCTCTTGTTGGGATAACATCTCTTGTTGTTTGTACTCAAGAACTTGCTGCTTATACCTGGATACCAGCTTTTGGCGACAACCAAACACATAACTATAAGCAGCCGCAATTAAACATGAATAAGCAGCTACTACCAACAGCATTTCCCACCACAGCCAACCCCAAGAAATAGCTAATAGCGGAAGTGCGATCGCACCATAGAGCCAAAACACCCAAATTAACCACAGCAACTTGACAGGTAACACCACAGGTGGTTGAGGCGGAGTCAGCAAAACAACAGGTTGCTCGAATTGTTGAGTTTCTTGAAGTTGGGATGAGGTGGCACAACTAGAAGTTGCCTCTGGCAAAGGATATTGATGGCAGAATTGCATTACCACTTTTGGGTAAAAAACTATAGGATAATTCATAACTTTAAATACTCCTTTTTTTAAGAGCGCGGTCGCGCTATTTTTAAGAAAGTTTTTTGAATTGTATGCAAAAAATCACCCAGTCAAACTCACAAAATTTAACTCATTCTCAACCAGTTAGCAAAATTCAAAAGGACAAACAAATCTCTCTTAAATCCGACCCGGAAACAATGGCTGCGCTTACTCAACTCGAAGAACGCCGCGATTATTATCACACCTGCATCAACGGAGGATACTAAGCATGAATTTAGCCACAGCGACGCTTGCTCAAAGTTCAATAACTGCGGCTCAAGTTTGGCATCAACTAGAATCTGCAGAAAGCTCAGAAGAAATCGACCAACTGCTGCAATCCCTTTGGCAAACCCAAGAAACCCAGGAACTCGCTGTTGATGCCCATGCCGACTTAGCCGACCAAATTGATGCCGAAATTGCAGGAATTACAGCGCGAATGCAGTATTTGATAGAACTGCATTCAAGAGCTCTCAACAAACTCCAGGGGTGGAGAGAGCGCTTAGACAAAACCGTTCTCTACTTCAACGAGTGCGGCGTGTTAACTTCCGAAGTTATTGGCAAACACCGCCGCATTACTGTCAAGGAAAATCCGCCTACCTGTGAAGTTTTGATTGACCCATCTCAACTGCCAGAACCCTATCGCCGAGTCGAAACAAAAATCGTAATTTCTGCCGACAAAAAGGCGATTTCAGACGCTTGGAAACAAGGAATGCCTGTAGATGGCACTAGGGTTTTTCGCAAGCGCAAAGTGGTTTACAGCTTGCTTCCCGGTAACAATTTGCACTCTCTTCAAGCCAACCAGACGCTTGAGAGTCGTTCTTCGGATAAAACGCCGTCCAAAAAACGGCGTTAGCCATCTCTTCAGGTGTCAGGAAGGCCTTGATTTGACACCTGAATTATTAGACATATCCGAATTAGACCCCTCCGAATTATACCATTTATGAAAAGTCATGCAACAGTAGCAACAGTAGGTTGATTTCGTGAAATAAACCCAACGATGCAAATTGTAGCAAGACTTTTTAGAAATGGTATTACAATGTGACACGTTTGTTTTGTAAGAGCGAAGACTTAATTTCGGTCGGTATCTCTTATAAATCAATCCAGTATTGAGGGTTCTCCACTTGTTCTTCGGTGACGTTGAACAACGTTGATGCTCTACCTTTAATAACCCCGTCAGCATCAAAACTCAAACCGCCAAACTGCTGACTGTTTTCACCTTCTCCAAAAGCAACGCGAGCAAGTGCATCGCTATCGCTATCAGAGAAATAATCCCGTTGGCTTTCCATAGCCGTAGTTGTGCGAACTACTTTCACTTTTTTTCTCCACATTGGGATTGTCATTCTGATTGTAACACGCTACTTCTTTCTTCTAAACCCTCCAATTGGAGGGGGAGAATATCACTCAGTAGCAGGAATTTGTGAAGTAACAACCTTGTCAAAATCGGGACTATTACTGTGCGTAAGTCCTAAAAATGTAAAAACTAGGATTCAGGAGCTAATCAATGAGCAGAAGAAAACTTACCCCAGAATATCGCTCCACAGAATGGGTAGCTGGGGAAGGACTAAAAATCCCAGTCTTTGATATGTCCTTGGCTGACGGTAGAGCAAAGGGGCGGTACCAAGCTGAATCAGAAGTGCTGCGTAACTCCCTGCTTGAACTGCTTTTTGAACCTGAAGAATTAGCATCCCTAACCATCGTTAAACCAGACCAAAATGATAGCAGCTTCGACCCTCTGAAAAACATCGATTTCGGAGATGGTATTACCAGAAGAGTTGCTTTCAGCTCCGGCAAAAATGTGTACTTTGCAGACATTGAACTCTCAACCCAACTGTTGAGCGTATTCAAAACCCAACCCGACCACGCCTGTCGCTACGGCTCACTGCTAGTTAGCAGTTGCAACCAAGGAGCCAAATTGTTAGATAGCTCCCTTGACGGCGAAACCTTGCGACTCAAAATTGTTGATTCTCAAAGCGATGACCAAAGTGAAAAAGCGAAAGCTCATAAGTGGCAAACCGGAGACTGTCACGGTAAAATTTCACCGGCACTAGCCCAACAATTAGGAGGGAATTACAACCGACCTTTTCAATTCAGATTTGCCTGGATGCAGGAATGGGGACAAGAAGACTGCCACACTCCAGAAATTAGCTTTCTTGCCAAAGGAACGCTGTTGCCTGATGCTAATTTAACCTCCGACTTGGATTATGATATCATTATGGATCGCTCCTCTATCAAAGGAGTTGCTAAAGAGCAATTAGCTGAACTTATCCCCTGTGGCGACTACGAATTTCCCAAAGCTATACTGGGAAACCGAGGCAACGCCAAAGTAACTGAATACGAAAATTCCTGGCAATTTTCGATTTGGTATTCCGAAGCAGCTATTGGGGCTGACATAGCCACACCGACCAAAATTGAAGCCCAAAAGCTAGCTGACTTGCAAAATAACCGGCTGCAACTTGCCAAATACTTAGTGGAGCAGCACGACAAAAAAGCTGCTTTTCAATCTAGCCTTCACGAAGACAGCAGCGGATTAGAAGACGAAACAGATGAAAAAGCCCAACGCAACGAATCCCGGCTAATTTCAATTTTGAGGAACGACAAACTCGGTCAACTCCTCGACTTTCCCAAAGTCGTCGATTTCATGCAAGAACAACTGGCTAAAAAGTGGAAAGACTTAGCAATTAAGGGAGCAATTCATCATGGTTCAGCAATGGCTCAACCTTGTGAAAACCTCCAACCCGGTACAATTGTGGCCCCCCACTTGCGACACGGCACAGAAGTCATCGTTACCCGATACCCAATTGTCAGTAAAGATAACATCCGCCGCTACACAGTAGACAACAAAAGCCATCGCGCATTAACGAAATACAAAGGGTGCGTTTTCATTCACCCAGACCAAGCCATGCAGCATCACCAATGCGATTTTGATGGCGATCAATTAGTGATTACGCCTGCTTCCCGAATGCCGAATATCGCCTCTGAAACCAGGCACGCTAATCAAGAGAATGAGTACGATGCAGTTGAGAAGCGAGAGAAAGTTGACTACACTAAAGCTACCGATAGTGATGGCGATCGCAAGTATACCAAATTGCGGCAAATTGCCGTAGCGATCGCCCAAAATAAAATCGGCTGGGTGGCTACCTTAATCGGGAGAGTGCAATCGTCAGCAGCAGAACCGGGACAGCCAGAAAGTTTATTCAATCAACAGAAGCGGCAGCTTCTTGGAAAGCTGTTTGATGCCCTGCAAATTGAAGTGGACAGTCCCAAAAGTGCTACTCGTACAGAAGACCACCACCCCACCTTGTTGTCCAAGGCTAAGCAGTGGTCAGAACAGCACCCAAGCTACCTATTTGACTACAAAGACGACCCCAGGCTTTACAAAACGGTGCCATTACCTATAGGAGACGGCACCGCTATCAATTGCATCGCTAAGGAGGCTGTTAATCCAGAGTGGGAACCGACTCGTCTAAAAAGCCGCCACCGCGACGAATTTCGCTACTTGTTTGAGTCTCCTTCTGACTTAGATGAGCGAGAAAAATGGGAGAAATATTATGTCAGGTGGGCACAAGATATTAAGGAACGCTATCGAGAAAGGATGGGCGAAATTCACTCGGAGTGCGGCGGCGATTCTAAGGCAATTAAAGAAGCAGTCAGCAAGTTATACGAGAGCTTAAGAGCCGATGTAACTGAAGCTTGGACTGACCCTGAAGAACGGTTTTTAGCTGCTAGTGCGATGTGGCACGTCGAAACCGCAAATCCCAACTTAGAAGTTCCTCGCAAAGCTTGTAAGGAACTTTCTCGCCAACTGGTGATTGAATTCACCCTTGAACCTGAGTACGAGCGACTGCACGAAGCAATGCCAAAAGACACTTACGTTCTGAGCGTCCCTTTCGAGGAATTTGAACTGGACGGCAGCGGTAAGACTGTCAGGGATAAGAAGCGACAGCCAGTTGGCAAAGACTTAGCTGGACATTGGAAAGAATTGTTAGACAGCAAAGGCATTAAATATGAAGCAACTTTGCATCTGAGTCTGCCAATGGTCAATTTTGCGTTAATTGAACCCAGCGACAAACTGGTGGGAATTCTTGAGAGGAAATTTGGCGAAAATCTCAACGACATCGACAGTTTAGACTTAACCTATCGTGATGGTCTTGGTCGCACCAAAGATGTCAGTTCACGCATTGTAGCTCCTGCTGATTATACTTGGCTTGAGTCCCAAAACCAAACACCTAAAGCAGCATTGGTTCTCAACTTGTTTACAGATGAAATTTGCCAGCAGTTGCAAACCTTTCAGTTTGACAGAGCTGAACTGATTGGACAGAAGTACAATGACTTGAAAGATGTTGACTTTAGCAGTCCCAAATGGAGGCAGAAAACATTGACTTTTGAGGTGGGTTCTGTTAGCGGTACCGATTCAAGGCGCGACGGTAGCCCTATTGTTCTCCTTGACGGACAAGAATTAGCCATGTTCTCTGCTAATTCACCTAAATTGCCGATCGGCACTACCTTTGAGGCCACTATTGAACCCTCGCCTAAAGGCAGCGCTCTGATCTTAAACATCAACCCTAGTTCTGTGCAACTAATTGAATCAGTTGAGGAACTTTCAGAAGTCGTACCAACTCCTTGTCAAGGGCGATCGCAATCCGTATCGCCAACTCCTTGTCAAGAGCGATCGCTTGTATCGCCAACCCCTACCCAAAACAAACCACCGTCTCAACCCCAAGACATTGCTGCCAGCCCCGCCCACCTCTCACAATTGCTGAAAGATGCGATTTCTGAAGCATATAAGCAAACTGGAGAAACTACAATCCCTGTGGGAAACTGGACAGCTTTTATTACCCAATCTCGCAACAATGTTAGGTGTTTAGTCAGAGATGAAGCTGATAATCCGGTCTTAGCTGCTGACTTGAAAACAGGTCAAATAATTAAGAAGCTTTCTGAAAACAACAGCTCTCAGTTTATCAAATACCTCAGAGAGGTTGATGTTGAATTAGCTTCTACATCTTCAAAAAAAAGAGATGCAGATACACAACTTTAATATCAACTACCGCACATCTAAGAGCGGGTAGGTGTGAACACCAGGAAAGCTCGTTGACCGAACAGTTAGTTTTTTAGTGAGTTTCAAACAGGGGATAAGCTGTCGCGCCTTTAAATTGTATACTTCAATCTTTGTGGGAAAAGCGTCAAAGTCTCTCCCCCTCTCTCTTTCTCCCCCTCTCCCCCTCTCTTTCTCCCCCTCCCCAACCAACAGATACTTTAGATGCGTAGCAGCTTAATTATTAGTGGGCGACGATTCCCCCTCCGATTGGAGGGGGTCACTTTAACTCCCCAAAACCGCACTTTAGAGTGAAGTCACTAGCCATACTGCTCGAATTTCATGGGAAATATCCACTCACCCCGCCACAAAGATTATGCCCACAAAAACAGCATCCCGAAGCCGAAGCCAGGGAAATTACATCACCCCTAACACAGCCGAGGGCAAGAAAATCCTCAACTACCTAAGAAATCGCTGCGAGAAAGCTTTAGATTACTGCCAGGAAAATGGACTCACCAGCGTAGAAGATTTTGCCGATGCAATTGAAGAACTAACGGAAGCCGACGGCAAACCTGGCATTAGCGTGGAGGTCAAGCACAACGGACTCGTCCTCAGTTTGAGCGATCGACCTGAGTACGGCTCTACCACAGGAAAATACATGATGGAACACTTGGGAGAGCCGGACGACAACCGATTTACTAAAACAGGAATTGAAGCATTACTCGATTCGCCTCGAACTAAAACAAGGTCTAAAAAAGACAATTTACTAGATGAATTGGATGATGAGCAACCCTCCCCCAAGTCTAAATCTAAAGCTGCAACTAAGTCTAAAAAAGACGATTTACTAGATGAATTAGAGGATGAGCAACCCTCGCATCGATCGAAATCTCAAACGGCAAACAAGTCTAAAAAAGACGATTTGCTAGATGACTTAGAAGATGATGAACCATCGCACAGATCGAAATCTAAAGCCAATATCAAATCCAGAAAAGATGAAATAGAAAATTCGGATGACGACGAGCCATCACCCAACTCTCAAACCAAAAGAAGATCCCGAAAAGATGACGTAGATGAGTTGGAGTCGGAAGAACCACTGGTTAAATCTAAAGCCTTAAGCCGCTCTCCGAGAGATGAGCTAAGTGAGTTAGATGAGTTTGAAGTCAAAAAACCTCAACCTAAAGATAAGTCTCCAACTAAAAGCCACCTTCAAAACTCTGAACAAGAAGATTTGGAAGAAGAAGAATTATCAGCTAAATCCCAAACCAAAAGAAAACTTCAGACAGATGAACCGGTAGAAATTGCTGAATCCTTAGCAGCCACACCTTCCAAAACCAGAACTAGCCAACAGCGACCTCAAGGCAAAAAATCAAACGACCAGAACATCGATAGTATCCTCGATGCTGCTGTACAAGTCAGTGGTAGAACAGCCATTTCTGGAAGTGAGGTAGAAGGTACAACTGTCAGCGGCATGAGTGCTCAAGTTGCGGTTCTCGCTACTCTGATTGGCAAAAAAGCAGCTTCTCAAATTATAGAAGCTGCTCTTGGGGCTGGAAAAGAGCGCCAAGTTGCCGATATTGTCAAAAGGCTCAAAGCTCAAAGCCAGCGAGCTGACTCGCTCTCCCAGCGAGTTACCAACTTGGTTGAAGCGGATTCAGTTGCAGATGCAATGGTTGAATCCGAAGCTTTACCAATAGCTGAACCGGAGCCAGAACCGGAACAAAACATCTTACCTGAACCCGATGCCGAACTTGTGTCAACACCCGGTATGCTCTTAGCTAAAGCTGTTAACAAAGTCCACGGAAAAGTTGATAAAATTTCCGGGAGTGTGAGAGACAACGATTCTGAAAAAACGGCTTCTATTAAAATTGACACAGAGGCGAGTTTTGAAGAACAACTCGTACAAATAAATGAAGCACTCAACCGACTTGAAAAGCGACTCGATACCCTAGAAGAGCGAATAGAAGCTTTAGAGAACAAACTTTCTCTTCAAAGCGAGACAGGCGTTCAAGCTGTGGATACAAAAGTAGAACCGCCCGACAGCTCGACTCCATCTCTCAGCGACCAATTCGTACAAAACGCAACAGAAATAGATGAAAAACTTTCATTAGAATCAACAATTCCAACTAGCAGCGCTAACGCTACTGCTAAAAAAATTACTCTGACAGCCCAGAATTTTACTCAGGACTCCCAACTTGCAGCAACACTGGCAAAAATTTACAGCCTAGCTGAAGAAGAAGCAAATGCGGAAGGCATTGCATTAGAAGATGGCGTTGATTTGGGAGAAGCCAAACTTTATGTAACAAATTTTGACTCCTCTACCGCTATCAGCTTAAAAACGAAAGAAGGCGAGGAAATGTTCTCAGCAGTACAGGATAAAACTGGAGAGTGGAAAGTGACAAACGACTTCTTGAAACCTGAAGAAAAAGAAGAACTCGACCGCTTAAAAATTTTTCAACAAGCTCTCAACCAAGAACGTTTAGCTGAAATGGTAAAGAGAAGCAATCAAGATGAAATCAGCTTTACCGATTCCCAAGGCTCGCGCCTCGACTTTGAAGTCGAATTCAGCGATAAATCCAAGTCGAAGGGTACTGTCAAAGGCTTTAACTCTCACAGCGAGATAGTTTTTGAGGCTAGCCTCCAAAAAGGTAATGTTGAGGTACTTCTGTGCGACATTCCACCAGAAGTAGTTGAAAATCTCCTCTCCCAACAGCAACTTGCTCCAAACCAGAACTCCAACAAGCAGGAAGCGAGAAAAACTGAGGTGGAAATGGAAATTTGAAATAATTTTTTTCACTTGTACCCTCCATTTGGAGGGGGTCACTCTCACTGTATAGAATCACCTTTTTTGGCGATTTTGCAGGGATTAGATGCAACTTAAATTAGCATTAAAGCACTAAATTAATCGAGATAGTGACATGGCTACTTACTTAGACCAAACAAGAAATGAACGAAACCGCAACTCATTATCACGCTGGTTAAAACAACAGAAAATCAAACTGGGCGACCTTCCATTCCTCGGCATTTGCCTAGCCTCGCTCATCTACTTCAGCATTCACGACCCGCTCCTAATAACAACTTTAGGCTGCTCCAGCATAGTCTTTTTGAGTTTGTGGCACACCGCTAAAGCAATCCCAATTGTAGAGCGATATATCGGCTGCAAAATTCGATTTTGGCACATTACCACTGCCATCATCACCTCCACTGCACTGTGCTCCGTGCTCGATTCCCCCGCCAACGCCATCTTCCTCTCCGGCTTAGAAGAATTCATGAAAGAGCTAGCAGAAGGAGCCTCTTCAGCGGGAGGCGAAGCCATTGATGCCGAGGTCATCGAACTGATTTTTAACCTCATTCGTGGTGCTTTTCTTTTATTAGTAGCATCCGCGTCTCTTTTTGCTTACAACCAAGCGCAACAAGGTAATGACTGGCGACCAATTGTTACCCAAGTCGCCTTAGCTTTTGCCATTGTAATTGCCATTGATGTAATAACTTTCCTCTTCGTTGGTAATGGCGGTGGCGGAGGTGGAGCTTAGGGAAGAAGGGGAAGGGGAAGGAAGGATAATTTTTCTAGTTTGGAGTTGAACCTTATTCTCTGATTTGTCAAATTGTAAAAATCAAAGACCGATTTGATAATGAGGTTATTTTAAGCAACTGTTTCCACCCCTACTCTTATTTATGGAACAAAACCAACATACTGAATAGTGGGGATTAACAGGTAATAATATAGCACTCTGTTTTTCTTTCCGTTTCCCTGCTTTAACTCCGAAAATCGCACAAGTAGCAACAAAAGCTATTAAAAACCCGGTTTTCCCTTCCCCTTCCCCCTCCTTTTTCCCTTCCCCCTCCCCTTACTACCATGCTCAAAGACCCAGACAAAGACTTCATCTCCGTCAATAAAATTCTTGGCAAACAAGCCAGCATCGGCATCATTCCAGCGGAACAGCTAATTCCGTGGATGCTAATCACCGTAATTTCCTACATCCTCACCAACGGCTTATTCAGCTTAGGAATGCCTTGGTTTTTCACCACTACTTTCTGGCTAATTGTAAGCTGGTGGCTCCTGACAGGTAACAAACCTCACCTTTTTGTAGACAGGTTTAGACCTCCGCCGGGGAACGAGTGGTACAACGGTAATCTTTTATACCTTTCTCCCCTTCCCCAACACCGACCAAACCCGATTCGCCACCGAATCAGCGATTCACAAGTCCGAGTCAAACTTAAACCCAAAGTTGCTCCCACTCAACAAGGAGGTAACAGCCGACTTATGCCCTTCCAAAACTACCAAAACCTCCTGTGTTTAGTCACTATCAAAAAGGATGGTCGAGAAGTTTCAGGTTACTTACTGAATGAAGGCAGTCAATACCAAATTGTATTCGGATTCGAGACGGCTGGCTTTCACAACATTCTCTACCGCCATGAAGTAAACAATGCAGCCACCGCCTTAGAAGAGGGACTAAAAGACATTCCTCCAGGCGAAAAAATGACCTTTCACACTGGCTGCTACAGCAGCGATTGCGTTCGCCAACAAGAGTTAACTGAATTGGCTGACAACTGTCACCTCAAACCCATTTCTGTACTCGTTCGTAACGAACAGAAACGCATTCAAGAACTCAACTTAGCAGGCACCCGACAACTGTGGAACCAAACTATTTTCTGCACTTGGACATTCAACGCTCAATCTGGCTCCAAATCCAACGACCCTCTGAGTAAATTCATCAATGGAATTATCAACACAGCCAACAGCATTGCTGCACAATTTACAGGCAACGAACGCATCTACTCTGAACGCTTTTACAAACAACTGCTACTCGACGCTTTCGAGCAAGGCTACATCCAATGGGAACTCTTACTAAACACCAAAATTGGACTGGAAATTCAACCCATGAATGCCCAAGCACTATGGGGCTGGCTGTGGCAAAAATTCAACAGCGCACCCATACCCCCTATCCCCCAACTTCTCACCTTAAAAGAAACCGCATCCGACTACAAACTCACCGAAACCATCAACAGTCACAAACACGCCTGCACCATTTTAATTGAAGGTATGAGCGGTCGTTCGAGCTGCCCGGAACACAGAAAAGCTAGCTCACGCATTTTGCTCCCCGGCAGAAACGCAGAATGCGGCGTGCTCACAATGGAAGACAGCCCCGGCGGTTGGCTCAATACCAGAGAGCAACTGCAATGGCTGTGGAAAATTATGAGCAACAGCTACGTCCGCGATACTGAAGCCGTTGTCGAAATTAGCGCCGCTCCCAACTTTATTATTCAAGACAACTTAGCAAGGCAAGCTAAACAATCTAAAACTGCCAAAAAACGCGCTTTAGAAAAAGGTCAAGGTCGCGATGTAGGAGCCGAAGTCAAACAGGAAGAATCCTTTGAAGCCCAGAAAAAAATGTACAAAGGTGCAAGAGCAATTCACGCTGCTGTCACCTTCTTAGTCTACCGACCAACGCCGGAGCAACTAACACACGCTTGCCAAATGCTCTCCCACAGCTTCGGCTCTGCCAAGGTATTAAGAGAGCGCAACATTGCTTGGCAACTGTGGCTAGAAACTTTGCCCATTACTGTAAGCTGGCTGTTGCACAGCAGTTCGCTAATTAACGAACGCCGCCTCACCTTAGACACCGAAACTGTCCCCGGTATTTTGCCCTTAACTGCTGTAAGGGACATCGACTCAAAAGGAGTTGAATTCATTACCAAAGGCGGCAAACCCGTGTACGTTGACCTCATGCACAACCAAACCAGCCGCGCCGTTATTACAGGTGAATCCGGTTGCGGTAAAAGCGTTGTAGGATGGCGATTTGCGGTCGATGCTTTAGCCGCTAATATTCCAGTAGTCGGTATGGACATCTCAGCAGGAAGCGGCAGTACCTTTGAGACCGCAGTGAAACTGTTAGGCGACGACGGTGCGTACTACGACATCACCTCTGGCAGCTCGAATCTACTCGAAATACCCGATTTGAGGCGTTTTGACAGAGAAGAGCGATCGCGCCGACTAGACCAATGGAAAGAGTTTATCAGAAAAGCGCTGACTATTATCAGCATGGGTAAAGTCCGCGACCCAAAATTAGCGCAGCGAGTCGATGCCATTTTGCTGCTAACTCTGAAAAAATTTCTGGAAGACCCAGACATTATCGAGCGCTACAATACTGCCTTTGAAAAAGGCTGGAAATCGACCGCGTGGCAAGAAATGCCAACCCTCACAAACCTCCTGAAATTCTGCACAAAAGAGCAACTAAACCTACAAAACTTTACCGACTTCGACCGCATTGCCATCAACCAAATTATCACTCAATGCAACGCATTACTAGCCTCACCTTTAGGGAAAGCAATTGGCAGACCGAGTACATTTTCACCCGAACCCGCTGTTAAGTTTTTTGCCCTTAGCGGTCTGGGCAACGAACAAGACCAGTATTTAATGGCTATTAACGCCCACGCTGCTTGCATCCGCAACGCACTTTCTCACCCTAAAAGCCTATTTATCGGAGACGAACTTTCGATTTTGTTTAAGAAAGACGGATTTGCTGAAGTAGTAGGCGAACTCTGTGCAGTGGGTAGAAAGAATGGCATTTCAGTGCTCTTGCTAGCCCAAGATATCGACAGTATTTGTGACTGTAGTGCGGGAACTATGATTATGCAAAACATGGTGTATCGAATTACCGGAAGATTGACATCAAACGGAGCCACTTCTTGGATTAAAAATTTGGGATATCCGGCTGAAATTATTAGCCAAAATGCCACAGAAGCTTTCCTTCCCCGAGCTGCCGACCTTTATTCCAATTGGCTAATTGAAAAAGGAGGTCGTTTCTGGCAAAGCCGATACTATCCAGGCGAAATGATATTAGCAAGTGTGGCTAACAATCAAGCTGAATTGATGGCTCGCGCCCGAGTGATGGCTCAATATCCCAATACGTTAAAAGGGCAATTGCTAGCACTCAAACAATTTGCCTCTGAATATGTACAAGCCGTTAAAGAAGGACGTTCATTAACCAATATTGGCAAGAATGCAGTCACTGATATCAACGGACACAAATCCCCTCAAGACCTCATGGCTAGCTAGAACGTTTGGTGGATTGAGAAGTGCGTTGATTTTTGCCATAAAAATTCTGTAGGAATTGGTTGAATTAAAGTGATGACAATTATTGCTCAAACATGACTAATGAAACCAGCTATAGCAATCAGAGCGAAGATTTACGAACAAGTTTTTTTGAACCACAGAGAACACAGAGGACACAGAGTATGAAAATAGAGAGAGAAAAAGGGGTTTATAACTGATAAGTGAGTGCTGTTTGTAAATCGAAATAGGAGCACTAATTGCCTTTCCCTTATCGTTCCTTAACTCAATTACTAATTACCACTCCTCAAATCACTGCACGCATAACGGAGAAAAACCGATGAAATCACCAAAATTTCTTGTCAAACTTGCCCTCGGCATTCCTGCAATTTGGCTGAGCTTAATACTGAATTCTGTTGAAGCAAAAGCTCAAACCTCTGACAGCAATCCGACTGCAACACAGCTTCCCACCTCAAACAATCCTAACAGCAGCACTTTCAACCGCTCCAGCTTCACAGTTGCCAATCAACAAATAGAAAGCAAAATCCAACAATCAGCTAATAACTTCTTGAGCAACCCGAAAGAAATAGGAGGTATAGAAAACAAAATTAGCGACATAACAGGCGAAATTTCAGATACCATCTCCACCATCTCCGACAGCATCTCAGGCATCTGGGACAATTTGTTAAACAAAGTCGAAAATTTCAGCAGTGAAATAGAGTCAACCCTCTCTTCATTCCTGGGAGAACTGAAAGTTCCAGACCTAAAAGAAGCAGTTAAAAGCATAATGGACGGCAACACCTCCGAAAGTGAAGGGACAAAACTATCCGCTGCTTTAGAGAAGAGACCGCAAGATTCTTACAGCCTCAAAGAGAATACCGCAGAACTCGCAGAAAGAGAAAGTGCTGTCAGTGAAGCCAATAAAGCCACTCTCAGTAAAGAAGCTCAACAAAAGCAAGCTCAGATGAAAGAAATTGTCCAGCAGAACGTAGAGCAAACTAATCGCGAGAGCCAAAATTCAATGGAATTGGGTGCTGATTCCGAAGGTCAAGATGTCACCCAGAACATTATGAGAAACATATCTCAACAAAGTGCGATCGCAGCTAAGCAAGCAGCCTTATCAGCAGAAAATCAAAGTGCCTTAGTCATGCAGGGCCAGCAAGCTCAAATCGATCGCAGTTTTGCCAACATTCTCAATGCTCAACAAGCTGAAGAACTCAACGAAATTAACACAGCCCAGAGACGGCAGGATGCTGCGGCGGCTACCGCTTCTTCTACTCAAGCTGGATTGTTTCAAATGCCGGGAGGCATCGCTCTAGGGGCAAACGAAGACTGAAATCACCGTAAGGAGATACCGCAATGTTTATACAATTTATTGCCCAAACTAGCACAGCAGGACAAGCCCTGGACACTCTATCTGATGCCATAGAAGTCTCTCAAAAAACTGTCGAATCCTGGAATTTAGTTTGGTTTAACACCTTCAATACTCAAGAATCCTCTCTCTGGATTGCCTTAGTCAAACTAGGACTAATTCTGGCGGGAATATCTGTTACTTACCTCGCTGTCACCAGTGGCAAAGAAATCATCGAAAAACAGTCTTGGTCAGAGCTAGTAGCCATGTTTATCTGGCCGCTTGTGATTGTAGTATTTCTCAGTAACAACGGTAAAGTCTTAGCTGAAAGCGTCAAATTCATCAAAGCTGTAGGCAGCACTCAAGTGCAAGAAATTATGAAGATTCAAGTCGGAGAAATGACCTTCAGAACTGCCCTGAGCGACGTTAACCTTACCAGTGCTGGCAAAGAAGAGATTGAAAAACTCTACAGCGAATGTCAGGGCAAAGTTGGATCAGCTTTAGTGGAATGCTGGAACAGCAAAAAACAGCCAGCTCAACAAATCCTTCAGGCAGCGGAACAGCAAAATGGAGGCCCCCTCAAAAGCTTGCAGCGGTTTGTTGAAAACTTAGGCAATGTTGCCAATCTTCAAGATATAGGAAATGGCGATTTTGCAGGACAAGTTTTTAGGTCTACTGTCTTGCCCATCATTCGCTTAATTCTTAGATCAGTACAGTGGGCATTTGTCAATATTTTAGAAGCAGCATTGTTGCTAACAGCTCTATTCGGGCCGATTGCAATGGGCTTGTCGCTGCTGCCGCTGCAAGGAAAACCAATCTGGGCTTGGTTAATAGGGTTTATGTCGTTATTTGGAGTGCAATTGGGCTACAACATCGTCGTTGGCTTAGTCGCTGTAGTGATTGTCAAATCCGATGCAGAGTTAGTTACAGATATCGCCTTTTTATTCTTTTTAGCTGTGTTTTCTCCCATTCTTGCCGTGTTAATAGCCAAGGGTGGAGGAACTGCTTTGTACAGTGCGATCGCCAATAGCACCAAACAGCTTACAGATATTGCCAGTAACGCGATCGGCGTTATTGCCGGAAAACTGATCTAGGGGAAGGGGAAGGAAGCATAGATTTTCGCTTTTTTGAGTTGAATCAAAACTAGCACTAATTAGTAGCGATAAAAGCTAATAATCACTTGTTTTTCCTCCCTCTCTCCACCCTCCCCCACTCTCCAACTCTCCCTCTCCCTTCCCCTTCCCCCTCCAATAAAATCATGAAATTTCCACAATTCCAACCCTTACTCCCTGAATCTAAAAACACCTTAGCCTTGTGCTTTGTCCTGCTAACAAGCTTTGTTTTCCTCCTGACAATTGCTGTTTTAGTGAATACAGTCAGTTTGAGAGCCTTATCTCAAAGAAAAGTTACCTTTGTCCAGTTAAAAGACGGAACCGCAGCACGAATTGCAGAACAAGATGAACTGTACAGAGAGCCGAAAATTATCCAAACTTTCGTATCCAGTTGGGTCAATTTAACCTGGGCTTGGTCAGGCAAAATTCCTGGCACAAATGATCCAGACCCCGGCATTAAAGTTAAAGGCAGTGCCAAAGTTCCTACAACTGCTTGGATGGGTTCGTTGATGATGGAATCAGAGTTTGGTAAAGCTTCCCTTGTCGAACTCGCCCAACTCGTTCCCAACACCATCTATTCAGGAAAAACCCGCTCTGGAGTCTATATCTCTCACATCTCAGAACCGAGAGAAATAAAAAGAGGAGTTTGGGAAATAGATGTAATTGCTACTCGCGTCGTGCTGGAACAAGGCATTGGAGAAAGCCGAGAACAGTTTAATCGAACCTTCACCGTCAAAGCCGTAGAAATTCCCAAATCCCCTCTCAAAGAAAACGCTAATGAATTAGAGAAGACTATTCACTCTTTGAGAGCAGCCGGATTAGAAATTTCCCGAATAGTCGAATTCAAACCATAGAAGAGGAAAGAGACATGGAGAGGGGACGAACCGGCAAGTCGGTAAATTTAAAAACCTTCCGTAAAAACTAAATAAATTAAACATTTAGTATGTTCCATCCCTTTGCTTGAAGTATTCTAGTTTTTCTTTTTCTTGTACGGTTAAACACAACACATTCAATTCATCATAAAGCCATGACTAACCAAACAAATATATCAACCCACAATTCAATTAATACCAGTCCTGATAATAGTAAGTTCACCACTACAGCCAATATGAATCATGCAAGTGCATCAAGTGAATCTACCCTAAACAATGATGACGGCAACATCAATTTCCCTATTTCCCCTTCTCCAAATCCTTCCCCTTCTGACGATGACATTGACGAGAACTTCATTGCTAACTTTGACCCCAATGCACCCCTAACACTTGAAACTCAATATCAACTCGCTCAAGATGAGGAAAGACCACTGCCCCCGCCTGTTTCCGAAAGAGGCGTTCCTAGAGCAGTGACAATACTGCTATTGACTGGTGGAATACTATTGCTAGGACTGCTGATTTGGCAATTTATCAAGCCTAAATCACCTCGCGAACCTATCGCACAATCAACACCAAAAGAAAGCTCTTCTGGCACCATTAAAGATGAAAAACCGGAGTTGCTGGCTAAATTAGCTTACCAAGACCAACAAAAACTGTTAGCCGAAAAACCGCAAAAAACCGCAAAACCCAAAACAGAACCGTCGCCCAAACCGTCAAGAGCCCCACGAAATCCGCGAACTCCGCGTCTAGTCGCTACCCGGAGCGCTGCACCGCCACCTACTCCTCTACGCGAACCCCTACCCGCACCCAGAACAGTAGTGCGGACGGTAACAGTACCCGCACCCATACCGCAAAGAACACCCGCGCCCCCACCAGCCCCCATACCCAAACCGTTAATACCCCCACCTTTAATTCCAACTCCAAGAGAAGAAAAAATCGACCCGTTTGAGCGGTGGAACCAACTCGCTCAACTCGGACAAATTAGGGGAAATTTTGACCCTAACCGAATAGCGAATGCCGTGAGTGCAACACCAAGCACTCCAGCGACAACAAGTGCTACCGCCGCCGCTAGTACGAACCCAACTCCAACAAGTGAATTCCTAACAGTCAATATCGGCAACCAAAAGTTGCAACCCTCATACGTTTCTTTGGAACAAATCCCACAAGAATTTTATAACCGCCCAAATAACGCCACCGGGGAAAGGCTACACCCGGAGTTTCCCGCAGGAGAGGACAGCCTCGAAACCACCGACAACTCCCAAAACCCCACCAACCAATTAACTCCGGCTGCCCTTTCTCCCCAAACAAGTTCCGATTCTACCGATAGCCCAATCGAGACTGCGGCTCGACTGAGCGCGAGCCGAACATCCTTGCCTGATACAGAATTTCAAACCCTTTCCCCAGAAGCTGCTCCAGAGGCTTCTGCCTTAACAAATTCCCCAACTCTGGAACAAGTAAACTCCCCAGGGGCAAAAGGCATTCTCAACCGCACGCCCCAAAGTTCCTCAACCTCCCAAACAGCTCAGGTTCCCCTTGGAACCACAGCCAACGGCGTAGTTTCGGTTCCCCTGCTGTGGGATGAAGGCTCAGGCAAACAGCTTTACGACAAATTTGCCGTCACTCTCACAGCCGACGTAACGGCAACTGACGGCTCTATTGCCTTTCCTGCCGGCACAGTTGTCATTGTCAAAGCCAACACCGTCAGCAAAACCAATCGCATGGTACAAGCTAGTGCTGTAGCGCTCGTCTACTCTGATAGAAACGGTCAGATTAAACAGCAGCCCATTCCAGAAGGCGCAATTTTGATTGCAGGAGAGGGCGGACAGCCGCTGATTGCTTCAGGCTACTTCGACCCAGGTTCAGATATTGCCGGACAGGATATCCTTACCGCAGTGCTGTCGGGAGTTGGACGAGTCGGTCAAGTGTTCGCAGACCCTAAAGTCAGGAGCTCTAGCAGTATTAGCGGTAGGTTTGGGAGCAGTACAACCACCGTTGAAAGTCGAGACCCCCAAATTTGGTCAGCCGTCCTCGATGGCTTCTTCAGCCCCCTGGCAAAACGGATGGAAAGCCGCTCAGATAGAGCAACTGAAGAACTTTTAAACCGCCCCAATGTAGCTGTGGTTAATAAAGGAACCCCGGTTTCTATTACTGTTAACAGCTTTCTCAACATTTACCGATAACCAAACCGTCGGTAAACGGTTAAGTCGCCCCAACGCGACTGCGGCGATTAGTAAAGGAAATCCCCGTTTCTACTGTCAACAATTTTCTCCACATCAACGAATAACTGCCATGACGAATCGCATCCAATCCCCAAGAATGCTTTCCCTCGGAGGGCTTTTGTTCACAGCAGTGTTCGCTACTGCAAGCTACCCCAACTGTGCTTTTGCTCAATCAAGAGTAACAGGCTATCAAACTGTGGGTCGAGATATTGCCGTCAATAGTGCGATCGATATTTTAGTCTATCCCGGTCGCGCGAGTGCGATCGACTTCAGTTCAACCGACGAAGCTCTGGCCTACGTTTTAATTGCCGACCCCTCAAAAATAGTTTTCAGCACCGATGCACAGTTGGCAAGCGGCCAAGCCAAAACTGTTTTCTTGCGTCCCATTCAAGCGCTCAATTTTCCGGGAGCTACCACAGCTACCATCACTAACCTTTCAATCAAAACTGTAGATTCAAAAGGGAAACAGCGACTTTACAACTTCAACATCGTTCCTACCAACAAAGAACCAGAACACTTAGGAATTCGCATCGCTCCCGTCACGCCAAGAATGGAGCCGACTGTGAACGTTGATAGAGGTCGCGCCCCCGCAGTATCAGATGTCGAAAAAGGATTGCTGATTGCCATTCAAAAAGGCTACACAGCAGCCAACGACCCAGTAGTCTACAGCGTGCGGCAATTTTTAGCTCTGGTAAGAAATCAGAATCTATCGGCGGCAGATGCTGCTGCACGAGCCGGAGTAGACTTGTCTGTGATTGTCGAGCTGAGCCGCATTGCACGAGAAGAATTGAACTACCCTGGAACAAGATTTCAACAGCGACAACCGCCAACAGCCCGAACTACTCGGCTTCTTAAAAGTCGCTCTGCTTTTTGATTGGAGCCGGAGCTGCGGGAATAGGTAACGGGAATGGGGAATGGGGAGTAGGGAATAGGGAGTGGGAGAGAATTTGACTGACTGTCTCCTAACTTCCTATTACCCATCCGATTATCGAAAAGTTGAGATGCGAATCCTCTCCTCAATACTGCCCGCGCTGAGTCAGGTTGGAGCCTGTGTCACTAACCGCTCGCTCTGAGAACTTATGGCTTTTGACTGATTCTGATTGCTTTGAAGCTGCGCTATTAATAATAGCAATTAGTGAAACAGCATAATGAGAGTGAGCAGGGATGGTGAGTGAGAGGGGATAACTCTTTTACTTCCTACTCAACGCAAAGCTGAGTTATCAGTTTTGAAAAGACATCTTAAATAGGTATTTTTTGAACGGTTCGGCAGTAATACTTTCTCGGAAGAACGTTTTTTCCCTCATTCGCACTCCCTTTTTTTAACCAATGTTCCGCCCAAAAAGCTCAGTTCAAAAAAAGTCTGCCCTCCCGCTGCGCGTTGTGCTTACAGTCCCCAACGCTCTCCTGATTTCGACTTTACTATGTCTGACCGGATGGCTTTCTTTTCAAACAGGGCGGCAGACAATGAATGACTTAGTTGCACAGCTATTGGGAGAAGCAACGAGCCGCATCTCTGACCGCCTTGACAACTACTTAAAAGAAGGGGTTGGGGTTGGGAAAGGAGAAGGGACTTATAAAAAAATGCAAACTGGTTCGGTAAACCAACTTCGCCCAAGTCAAACAGCCGGAGTCACAATCAAACCAAATGGGAAAAGAAATGGGTCAGACTCTCCAAAAACAATATTGCCTCAACAAAAAACAAATCCTGCTTTTCCCACCCCAACCTCAACATTCAACTTGCACGATTTCCACATCAGCCCTAACTGTCAAGCCTTTATCTTAGACCGTTCGGGACACTTAGTTGCTTGGAACGAGGTAACTGAACTAAAACCGTCTATTTCTGTTGACTCCCAGCAGCGAATTCGCGCCCAAGCTCTGCAACAAAAAGTAATCCAGCTTTCCACAGAGTATTTGCTTAAACATTATGGCAGCCTCGCTGCTATTAACAGCAGCCAAAATCTTAACTTTACTGCCAGCAACTCATTATACTTGCTGCAAGTCAGACCTTTTGAAAACTCGAAAGGCTTAAATTGGCTGATTGTGGCAGTTGTACCCGAAACGGACTTCACGGAAAAAGTTCAGGCCAATACTCGCAACACTATTTTGCTCGTGCTGCTGGCTTTGATTCTTTCTATCTGCCTTTTGCTGTCCATTTCCCTAAGAATAGAACAGCGGCTGCTGCGGTTAATTTCGGCAACAGAGGCGATAGCTGGCGGCGACTTCGACTCAACAGTTTCAGGTAGCGGCGTTGCCGAACTCGAAGCCCTAGCCTGTGCTTTCGAGCGCATGAATTGCCAGTTAAAAGCATCTCGCCAGCGGCTAGAAGAATATTCCGGCGATTTAAAGCGGCAAGTTGCACAGACAACGAAGGAACTAAAACAAGCTAAAATTGCCGCCGAAAGCGCCAATCGCGCTAAAAGTACCTTTCTGGCTAACATGAGCCACGAATTGAGAACGCCTCTGAATGCGATTATCGGTTTTGCTCACTTGCTTGTGAACTCTAAAAAAACTGCACCGGAACAGCAGTCGAGTTTAGATATTATCAATCGCAGTGGCGAGCATTTGTTGAAACTAATCAACGATATTTTGTCGCTGTCCAAAATTGAAGCAGGTCAAATCACCCTCGAAGAAACTGCTGTTGACTTGTACAGTTTGCTCAAGGACATAGAACGGATGTTCCAACTCAAAGCTCAGTCGTCGGGATTGCAACTTGTTTTTGAACTCCGGAAAGATGTACCGCAATACGTCCGAACTGATGAAAGCAAGCTGCGCCAAGTTTTGATTAATCTGTTGGGTAATGCTGTTAAATTTACTGAGGCGGGTAGGGTGAAGCTGACTGTAAAATGCCTTCAGCCGCTGGCAAAAAAACCGTTACCCAAATTCTTTCTCCAGTTCTCAGTGAAGGATACAGGCCCTGGTATTGCCCCTGAAGAGATTAGCCGTTTGTTCAAGCCGTTCGTCCAAACTGAAACTGGCAGGAAATCACAAACGGGAACGGGCTTGGGATTGCCCATCAGCCGCTCTTTCGTCAAGCTGATGGGTGGCGATATCAAGGTCAAAAGTTCTGTGGGGAAAGGAACGGTTTTCAGTTTTTACATTAAAGTGAGTCGTGCAACACAGAGCGAAGTCCGTGACATCCAGCCTCAAAAACAAGTGAATGGACTGGCACCCAACCAACAAAATTATCGCATTCTGGTAGCGGACGATGAGTCGGCAAATCGGTTGCTACTAACTCAGATATTGAAGTCAGCCGGCTTTCTTTTGTGGTTTGCGGATAACGGAACTGAGGCTGTTAAATTGTGGCAAAAGTACAAGCCGGATTTAATTTGGATGGATTTGAAAATGCCGCTTTTAGACGGCTTTCAAGCTGCTCGAAAAATTCGTTCTCTGCCTGACGGCTCCAATACAAAAATTATTGCTTTGAGCGCTAATGCGTTTGTTGAAACCAAGAAACTCGCTTTGTCGAATGGCTTCGATGACTTTGTTGCCAAACCGTTCCGAGAAACAGTAATTTTTGAGAAGATGGCGCTTCATTTGGGAGTTCGCTATATCTATGAAGAGGAGTCGTCTAGGAAGTCCGAACAGGATGAGCCTGTTGTGCAACTGACTTCTGAGTCGCTGTCTGTGTTGCCGAGGGAGTCGATTAAGAAGCTTTATAAAGCAGCCGCTTGTGGAGACGAGCAAGCGGTAAGGCTGTTGATTGAGCGAATTCCTCGCTCCCAGAAACAAATTGCTGGGGCTTTGACCAAGTTAGTGGAAAATATGAGTTTAGATATTATCAGCGATTTGACTCAGAATTGCATTTCGGCCGATTGTACGAGCGCAAAATCCCAAGACTGCGATCAAAGTTAACTCGGTTTTTAGATTCGTACCTCAGATATCAATATATGAAGTTCAACCTTAGTCTATCGCCAAATCCCAAGACTATTCTCAAAGTTAACTCGGTTTTGAGAATCGTACCTCAGATATCGATATATGACGTTCACCGAGTGCATTTCGGTAGATTAGGCGAACTCACCATCCCAAGATAGCGATCAAAGTTGACGGGTGTTTACAACCCTACCTCAGATATCGATATATGACGTTCGGCAGATTGTACGAGCGCCAAATCCCAAGACTGCGATCAAAATCAACTCTGCGGTGAGAGTCTGTACCTCAGATATCGATATATGACGTTCGGCAGATTGTACGATCACCAAATCCCAAGACTGCGATCAAAGTTAACTCGGTTTTTAGAGTTCGTACCTCAGATATTGATATATGACGTTCGGTAGATCGCAAAGCATTAGGACGATTTTGTTCAGAGCAGCACGATTTGACAGAGCAATGCCGAGCAGAGGTACAGCCGATAATCTGCTAAAAACTCACGCTCACTTGATTGTTTACTCCATGCTATCGGCTGTACCTGTCTGTACGTAACGACAGATGCGGGTTCGATCCGCAGTAGCAAGTCAGCGGATTTGGTCTGGGTGGAATGTGGCAGCGGGTCGAGCAGATTAGCGCTCAGTTGGAGATTCAGAGCGAGCTGGGATCGGGAACAAAGGTTATTATTGGTCATATCTGTTGGGAACATCCGTTCGTAAAAACCTACCAAAATCGGGACAAAGCTATGAATAGCTTCCTGGCTTAACGAACGCGATCTAAATATAAAATTAGAGCGACGGAGTGAAAGGTGCAACTATTATGTCTTATAGCGAATTTTCCCTAGATGATATTAAGCATAAACTCGGCTTAACAATTAGAGAAGTATCTGAAGTCTTTACGGCTGTAGAACCGATCGCACCCAGTCAGCTTTTAAAGGAAACCTTAGCCGAAAATATTCCCTTAGCCTTGGGAATTGACACGGAAAAAGCGCGATCGGAGATGATAGTCGCTCCGGTATTGATTGAACTCCGCAGGCGGTGCGATCGTCAAATCAGCCTCTTTTCCGGTACGGAATTTAATATTGATCGAGTCAAAGGACTGAATGGCATTTGTGACTTTATGATTAGTCATTCACCAGAACAATTATCTTTAAATGCTCCCGTGTTTACACTTGTCGAAGCCAAGAATGACAATATCAAATCGGGAATTGCCCAGTGCATTGCAGAAATGTTGGCAGCCCAGATTTTTAATATTCAAAAAGATAACAGCATTTCCTGTGTTTATGGTGCAGTGACAACAGGCAGTATCTGGAGGTTCATGAAACTAGAAGATAGGACGGTTTATATTGAAACAACAGAGCATTTTATTGAAAACATTCAACTAATTCTAGGTATTTTAATGCAAATTGTTCAGTTGACTCGCCCAACCCTTCCGTGCCTTTGAAGTTCCCTAGTACATTGTACGCTCGCACCGTCGCAAGACTGCGATCGAAGTTAACTCGGCGGTTAGATCCCATACCTCAGATATCGATATATGACGTTCCGTGTTTCAGTCTAGCGATCGAACTTAAATTCTTTTCAACAATCTTCCCCGTACTAAACTTGACGATAATCTACTCGTCAGACTAAATATTAACTTGCTGGATCAACGTAAGGCAGAACGGTGGTTAGCGGCGATGCCCTCTCATATATCGATATCTGATGCCGACTCTCGATATATCATACTTAAATCATCTACTTAATTCAAAACCATGCAAATTCGACTAGCAGTCATCAGCAATGCTGGCGGCACTGGCAAAACCACACTTTCAGTTCACCTCGCCTACGAACTGGGGTTAAGGGGTTTGAAAGTAGCCATTATGGATCTCGACCCCCAAGGCTCCCTGACCCTTTTTTGCGGTCTAAATCCGCCAGAGCCAGAACACACACTGTCCGCCATAATGCGAGAAAGCTTCAATGGCTCTTGGCCTCTTACTCAAGGCTGGAGTTCCCACACCAATAATATAACCGTTTGTCAAGGCGGAATGACGCTGACGCAAACAGCAGACGAGTTAGTTCTGCACAAGCGTGGCGCTTATCTTCTGGGCGATTGCCTGAGTGACTATCCAATGGATCACGACCTAATTATCTTCGACTGCCCCGCTACCCTCGGCCCCTTGCCCTTGATGGCACTAACTGCTTGCACTCATATAATAGTGCCCGTACAGCTCGAACCAAAATCAATTCAAGGAGCAGCTCACCTGCTGGAGTGGTACTACCACCATTGCAAACAATTACGCCTCAAGCCGCAACCAGAAATCTTAGGGTTTGTACCCAACCAATACGATACGAAACGAGCCGTCCACCGACAACTTTTAGAGTCCTTGCCAGCCCAGCTAGAGCAGATGAATATCCGCGTTTTTCCACCTATTCGGGACAGTGCAGAATTTGTTAATGCCAGCGGTCAAGGGTTGCCATTACACCTTTATCGCCCGCTTCACCCAGCTTTAGGCGACTTCAAAGAAATTGTTAAGCACCTAGCTACTTTAATGGGAAATGGAGTTGCTCCGGCTATTGCCAAAAAAGGAAAAAAAAAGAAATAGTGTTTGATTCACAGTCACAACTTGCGCCGGCGAAAACGAATCCTTCGTTTTTGGCTTATAGCCATGAACTGACTTCTTCCAATCCCCAATTTAAAATCTAAAATCGCTATGGCCACCCGTAAAGCTCCCGACTTGGGAAATTATTTTTCATCCGCCAAGCAGTCAATGCACCTCTCTGAAGCTGAATCCGAGATTCAGGAACTCAAAGCAGAAATTGAAGAACTGCGAAAATCGGGTTCAACGGAATTGGAATCTCAATTGACTGCACTGCGAGAACAACTAGAATCCGCCAGCGGTATCCTCTCCATTTCACTAGACCAAATTCAGCCTAATCCTGAACAACCCAGACAGACATTTTTGCCGGAAAGTATCGAGTCCATGTCCCGTTCCCTTGCTAGTGACGGACAACTGCAACCCATTATCTTGATTCAACGGGGGGATTTGGTGATATTCGATGGAGAGCGGCGCTGGCGCAGCGCTAAAAATCTGGGCTGGGAAACTTTACAAGCTGTGATCGTTCCAGAACCCGCGGCTTTGCACCGCAAAGCACTGCTGACTTCCCTGCACCGGGAAGATCTCAATCCCCTCGATAAAGCAGAAGCTATTGTGCGGGAGTTGTCTGAAAATACGGGTTTGGAAGCTGCAACTATCCCCCGCATTCTCTCGACAGTGGTGCGACGCTTGAACGCGCAAAAACGGATGAACTTGGTTTCCGAGTTGGTGACGGTGGCACCTGACGAGCAGCAACAGGGTTTGGCCGCTTTGGGTTTGGATGAACAAGAGTTGGCCGTTTTGCGGACACTGTTGGATTTGCAGCTCAATCCCGCTTCTATCGATGCCAACATTTTCCCGATGCTGTCTTTGGCTGATGACCTTAAGACTGCTATCAGGCAATTAGGACTTAAAGGGGTTCATGCAATGGCTCTTTCTAAACTCTCTGCTAAAAATTTAGTCTTGCCAGAGGAAGAAGCGCTGCCGATTAGAGTTAAAACAACTAATCAAGTTATTGCCGATAAATTGTCAGTGACCCAAACTCGTAAATTGGTGCAAGAAATTATCAGTTCCACTCTGGATGATTTCCCAGGAGCAGCCCGCCCGTTCAAGCAGGTCAAGTTGGCAACCGGGAATTTGAAAAAGCTGTCACCGCAAGTGTTGGAGCAAGCTGAGGTTGAACAACTGGTGGAGTTGCAGGAGGTTTTGCGCCAAAAGCTGGCGGAAATTGAGGCGGTTTTGAAACAAAATGGTGGGGAATAATACCAATTTCATAAATTTCTGCTACAGAGGCAGTTCTAACTCCTCCCCTCGAACGGGGGAGTTGAGGGGGTAGATATTTAGCGATATTTTATGAATTTGGTATAACAACAAAGTTTCGATGGGGCTGTCTGCTGAAATCGATCGACTGTTTCTACCCATCGTTTTTATCGATCGCCTTCGATCTGATTAGCTGCCAGACAATCTATAATAAACGAATTGCATTGTGGAGGTAGTTATCCATGAGGCAATGCAAGCTTGTGAGTCAGTTTTTGAATTTTTTGATAAGTTGTTCTGTCTGACGGTAATTTCGATCGCAAAACAGCTTTTTGTTGGTTGTAGCAAGCACCGATCGCCTTGAGGATTTTACCATTAATAGTCGGCGGGTTAAATCTTGCTTGATTCGATATATGTGGCAACCTGAAAACACATTGTCCTTATGAGAGACCGCGATCGCATCCAACAATACGCTCTCAAACTAGGTAGAGAAGGTAAACTCCTATCTTCAATATTAGTGAATATTGCTACCCGATTGCATCATGTTTTGAAAACAATTATATCTCAAAACAGTGGAATAAAACACTTACCGTATCGCGATTTAAAAATCACCCCACAATTATTAGGAACTATTGAAAAAACATTCGAGAAATACTTTATATCTGATTTTCTGGAAAAGAATGCAGAGTGGATACTGAATCAATTAGATATCTGCGAGCGAGGAGAAAACCTATCGGATATTCTGCCTGGAACGATCGCTTTTCACCCTGACGCATCCTTACCCAAATCCGAATCCCGGACAGAATCTCAGATAATTAGTGCGTGTGGATATCATGCTGCCGATGAATTACTACAACAAATAAATATACAAAATCTATCAGCAGCTCAGTTGGCAAAAATCTTAGAACTTGCACCCCTTCCAATTCCAGTAACCGAACCCCCATTATTCAAGAATAAATCTGTAGAAGCTGTTCCAACAGCAGCTCTGATGGCTTCCAGTCTCCGCGCGCAGATCCGACCTGATTTGTGGTATGAAGCTGCCAGCAGTATTGCTGTTTTTCAACATGAAGCAAAGGGTAACTCAAACAATTATATCGAGCATTACATTTCCAGCCCAGGTGACATTACCCTGCTGCCTTGGAACGAAGCCCAGCAAATCATTGATAAGTTTGGGTTTACCAGCGCAAAATTGCACATTATTTTTGCAGCTCACACCATGAAACAAGAGACTCCTTGGCACAGCAGCTTTACACTAAAAGCCAGCGATATTGTTAAGGAAATGGGATGGGATAAAAATCACAAAAAAACTCAAATAGAAAAACTGCTAGAGATTGCTAATACAGCATTTGCCCTTGATTGTTTGTTGGTCAAAGCTGTTTGGATTGAGGGAATGAACAAGAAAGGGCAAATTATAGCTAGTGCTCCTGTAGGGAGAATGTGGAATGTCTACATCAAACCCCAAGGTCAGTTAAATTTTGAAGGTAAGATAGACAACCCCCATGAAATCTACATCACAGTCCAACCCGGATTGTGGACTCAGGATTTTTTGAACCGAGCTGGAGCCAAGTCGAGAGAAGCGTTATATCAGTTTGGCTATCTTTCCCAGCAAGTGCTGAGAATCGATCCGTACCATAACGAATTTGCCTTAAGACTAGCAATTCATGTCACCATAGAAAGCCGATTTCACGCCAGTGGTGAATACCGAGTTTTAACGCTACTAAAAGCGATTTTACCATCTCCACAAATTGACTCAGCTCGCAGCGATAATCGCAAAGCCTACAAATTAAAGCAGAGCTGGGATAGTGCCTTAAAACTATTAATGAATCTGGAGTGGCAAATAGAATTTGACCCGGAAACTTATCCAGATAAACTTCAGCCTGAGAACAAAGAAAGAAACCCAAAAGGCTACCTGGAATGCTGGCTGGCGGCCAAAATTACCATCCTTCAGCCAGAACCCATCCCACTTTTAATCTCAAAGAAGACCCAACCCAAACAATTAAAGCGCGCTTCGGCAAAACCACTCTCGATAGCAGGTGCTTCCGTGCGAAAAGCCCGTGAAGGTAAGGGGTGGACTCAGAGAAAATTAGCTGGTTGGTTGGGGGTTTCACAGTCGCTGATTGCTCAGATAGAGCGTGGTCAGCGGACTGTCAGCCCGGAAATAGAGACTAAATTGCTCGCTCTATTGGATATCGCTGAGTGAAGTCGATCGCATTTGAGATTGGAGATTTTAGATCGATGGGGGTTTGAAACTTGTCGGCTGTTGAATTCAGTTTTGGGGCGCGGTACTCGTACCAAACTGACTCGTCGCCTCACTGGTCGCTGCTTCGGAAAACTTATACCATTTCTCCAAAATAATGCAACAGTAGTTTGTACCGCTCGAATCTAATTGTATTGGGTACTCGACCCGCATTGTAGCAGCATTTTAGAGAAATTGTATTACCCAAAGCTGCTCATAGATTGGGTTAGTGTTTTTTATCCTACGATCGTGACTTCAAGCAGATAAAAAACTTTGACCTTGCGCTGTGTCGATTTTAGGCACGTTAGAGAATTTTGATGTTACCCAGCAAAAGCCTTACTAATCAACAGCAAGCAAAAATTTTTTACGCCCGATCAATAAAAGATTGGTTATTCAAGTTGTTATTCAATTTGAGCGATCGCAGCGACAGAGCCTGGGGCTGGCTGCGTATCTTGCGGGTGCCATGACTTTCTTAACGCAACCTCAGTCCAGACTTTACCGGGCTGTATCTTTACTGGTTTGAGCTGGTTGTCCAGTTTTGTCCGGTATCTCGCGGATAGCTATGCAGGTGAACGCATTCAAATACTCCTATTTTCAGAATTAGCGAGATCCAGCGAGCCTAAAGGGCTAGTTGCCGTAATCAAGCTGACAGCAGCCGTGTAATCATAAAAAAAACTTAAAAAATCGAGCTTGAACCCTTACAGTATATGGGTTTAAGCTTGATTACAAAAACATCCACATCCCAGGACAATTTTATCCACATCCCAGGATAATCTTATCCACATCCCAGGATTATGATTTTTTGAAACTCTTGCTATATATAAGTTTCAGCTTTTGATTACAACTCTTATAAGTCTGACAAGACTGATCCGCCACCACATCCCGCGACGATCGACCTGGCAGGATGGAAAAAATAATCGCACGGGCTCGACGATCGATCGCCAATGCAGCGCGATGGAGCGCATCTCGCCTTCCTGCTGCAAGCACGAGCGGATACCCCGCGACCAAATCCGACCAAATCCATAACAACCCCTCTCGCACGCTTCTAGTAGCTACCACAGCCGCTAAAAGTGACACGCTCATTTTTACCGCGAACAAAAAATGGTTGCAGATACAACTACCTGGCACAAACCACCACTCACCAGATATGCCTCAATTTACGAAGCCCTGGCCGACGTACTCGAAGGCGCTACCCCCAGCGCCATCAAACTCGCCCTCTACCTGTACAGAACCTGCATCGGCGGCAAACCAGAGGAAATCGACATCTATGACATCCCCTTGGGCGAAAAACGAGCCACAAGAGTCCGCAATGGCAAGCCCTACAGCCCCAACACCAGGCGGACAGCCCTCAGACAGCTCGAAAAACTCGGTTTGGTCAAAATCCTGAAAAACTACGGACGCGGCATTTTTCGCATAGCAGTGCAGCACCTGGGCGACGTTCGCCCCTTCACTCATACCCACTCAAAATTCCAAAAACTGAGCAACTCATCAAAAAATCAACGTCAACAGTCAAAAATTGAGCAAATAGAGGGTTCAAACCCTGATGGCGCCGTACTCTTTACAGAGGATAAGAAAGGACAGCAAAGCACTGAAAATGTTGCTGCTGTTTTTTTAAGTTTTTTTGAAGAAAGAGAAAATTTAGCCAAGACAAATGTAAAACCAAAAAATGTAGAACCAAAACCTGCTACTCAAATCCAGACCAAAGACAGTCAGTCAAATAAAAATTCACAACAAAGACTAAAAATTCTAACTGAGGATAAATATTCCGCCCCAACCGCTGAATATCTGAATACTAATTCAGATAAAATTCAAGCGATCGATGATGCGACAATACCTTGCAGTTCAGAACAAACAGGTTTAACCTCTGAACCCCCGCAAAAACTACCCACAAAACTCGACAGCCTCGACCATCAAAGAATCTCTGGCGCCGAACCAACAATAACCAACAAAGCTGTCCGGTTAAATCTCGAAACATCTTCGTTCGTTAATCCTCAAGTCGCTAAAATTGTCGAAACAGTTGTAATTGCCAATTCCAAAGCAACTGAAATTGCCGAAGTGGTTGCAATTGCCAATTATGAAGCGATTGCAATTGCCAACCCTGATGTAACTGAAATTGCCGAAGCGGTTGCGATTGCTAACTCCGAAGCAACTGAAATTGTCAAAGTGGTTGCAATTGCCAATTCCGAAGCGGTTGCAATTTCCAATCCTGATGTAACTGAAATTATCGAAGCGGTTGCAATTGTCAATTCCGAAACGACTAAAATTGCCGAAGTAGTTGCGATTGCTAACTCTGAAGCGGTTGCAATTACAAACCCCGATGCGACTCAGATTGTCGAGATAGTTATGCAAGCCACAGGAGGGATGAATCCCGAATTGAGAGTTTGCGTCCTCCAGTACAACTTAGAAGAAATTCAAGCAGCCATAAACCTGCTGCAAATCAGAAGCCAAACAAAGCAAATATCTAACCCTTCAGGATGGATTGTTGACTGTTTGCGCGGTCGTTGGTGGGGAAAAACTAATGGTTTTCCAAACTCGAACCCAACAAATGTTGTTTCGTCTCCAGCTTCAGCAGGCTCTTCTCCAACTCCAAAAAATTCTCCTTCTGCACAGACAACAAGAATAACTGAGGATTATATTGACCCTCAGTATATGCCATTAACAACTCACCGAAAGTTATCCGAACAGTTCCAAGAACTAGGCGAAGAAGCTTTCGCAGCGCTAGGTATTCAGCAGCAAATTTACTTGCAGTGGATACAGCGATTTCCTCAGCAAGCAAAACAAATTGTGAACAAATTGTCTACTACTTAGCTATTTAGCTTAGCTGTGAAAACAGTTATCGTCCAACCCATTTAGACAGCTTTTCATCTTTTAGACAACTTTTCGCACAGTTGAATTAGCAACAAGATCAAAGGAGAATACCAGACATGGCAGTCAGTTTAGTTGACAAAATTATTCCGAGCAATATTGATGCAGAGGAAGCAATTTTAGGCGGAATTCTGATCGATCCAATAGCCATTAAAAGAATCGCAAATATTCTGCGTCCCGAAGCATTGGCAATTACAGTCCACCAACATATTTATCGGGCCGCTTTGGTGCTGCATTCTCTAGACCAGCCCACAGATTTGATGAACATCACCACCTTCCTCGACGACCACAACCTGCTGGAAGTAGTAGGAGGTCAAATCAAACTGGTAATGCTGGTAGACCGAACTGTTTCAGCCGTCAATATCGACCAGTATGCCTTGCTAGTCATGGACAAGTTTGTCCGGCGCGAACTCATCAAAGTTGGCAATGACATCGTGCAGCTTGGCTACGAGACTTCCACCGAATTGGATGCGATACTAAATAAAGCCGAGGAAAAGATTTTTGCCCTCAATAAGTACAGAGAAGAGCGACAAAAAGCTATTCGACCTCTCTCCGAATACTGCGGAGAGCTTTGGCGATATCTAGATGAAATTGAGGAAGAGCGCTTGGAGACTGCTAACTACTTTCCTGGAATCAGCACAGGGTTTTACGACCTCGACGACCTCTTGGGAGGGGGATTTTACCGAGGTGAATTGATTGTCATAGGAGGTCGCCCCGGCAGCGGCAAAACAGCTTTGGCTTGTGCCCTTGGCTACAACATTGCTTCCCTTTCCACGAACGGTCGAGTTTTGATGTTTTCGATGGAAATGCCAGGTCGGGACTTGGCAGCACGACTAATGGCACTTGAGAGTGGGGTGTCGGTGAAAGATATCAGGAAAGTTAACCTAGCTGGTAAGTACGAAGTCCTAGCTTCGGCTTTAGGGAAAGTTAGCGATGCTGATTTTTGGATAGACGAAAGTTTGGAACCGTCTCCCTTGGAGATTCGTTCCAGAGTTAGGGAGTTTGTTTGTGAGCGCGGCCCATTGGGTTTGGTAATTATTGATTACTTGCAATTGATGGTGAATTCGGCGGATGAAAATGTTGTCAATAAAATTAGCGAAATTACGCGGCAGATGAAGATTTTGGCTCGCGAGGTTGACGCGCCGGTTGTGCTGCTTTCTCAGCTCAATCGGGGGGTAGAGACTCGCACGAACAAGCGTCCAAGTTTATCGGATTTGCGTGGCTCTGGTGGAATTGAACAGGATGCGGATGTTGTGCTTGGAGTTTACAGGGACGATTATTACAATCCTGATTCTCCCGATCGGGGAATCGCTGAAATTATTGGATTGAAAGGGCGCAATAGCGGAACGGGAACGGTTAAGTTGCTGTTTGAGGCTGAATGCTGTCGGTTTCGGAATATCTATAAACTCCGGTAATATTGAAGGACAGGAAAATATTGAGCTCTGTCGCCTTACTTCAAAAGTCCAATCGCCTTGACAAGCTGTTCCGGCTGTACCTCCAAATAGCGCTGGAGACTCGACAAATTTTTGTGTCCCGAAATCTCCATAATCACCCGCAGCGGCACCCCCGCATTGCTCAAATTAGTCAGCGCCGTCCGCCGCATCGAATGTGTTGAAGCCCCCTTAATTCTTACCCGCTTGCAAGCTTCTTTAAAAATCACATCCGATGCGGCGCGAGTCAAAGGCTTCGTATTGTCTCGCCCCGGAAACAAAAAACCTACATCTGGATTGTAAGCCTTTAAATACTTAGCCAGCATAGGATGGAGCGGCAGCGTTCGCGTTGCTGATTTCCCCTTTGTCGTCGCTTTCCGCAACGTGACTGACCCCCCAACAATGTCGTGAGTTGTTAAAGCTAACGCCTCTGAAATGCGGCAGGCGCAGTAAAAAGTTACAGCAAACAAAAGCCTGTCCCTTGCTGTAATAAAACCCCGGTCAAACAGTCGGTCAATTTCTGCGGGCGTCAAAATCTTAGCGCGCCCATTCCCTTGAACCTTCACGGCGCAGCCCTCTTAGCGTAAATTCCTTCATTATTGGACGAAAGGGGGTTTACGTCAAGTAGGCTAACTGGCTTCTATTCTTTGATGGCTAACCAAATCCGGCTCAATCGCTTTCTGGGCAATCGGAGGCGCTTATTGCAACTCACTTCCCGCTTATTGCTATTCAACTGACTCGAATTCTCGGAAAAGTTGATAATCGGTAAGGTGGCGATCGCGTCTATGAGGTCTCTGAAAGTAACAGGTTTTTGGGCGTTCATAACACCGCGCTACCAATAAAATTATTATTCACTAATCTAATTATACTATTGTTTGATTCTACCTGCAACCTTTTTTGCGGCCAGTTAGAGCCTGAAGAACAAGTCATCAATATTCTCCAATAACCCTTCTACTTCCCGGTGTGGTTCGATTTGGAGACGTTTGTCCATCATCGCACCTCGCTGACGAAAGCAACTACACCTTTACTATACAAGTCGGCTGCAACCGGACTTGACATCAACGCGATTGGGGGGTATCTCAAAAAACTGATAGCCTAGCCCGAGTTGGGCTTTGAGAATAGTTCGTCAAATATAGATTCCAATTGATTGATTTAAGGAAATATCGCGCTGCAATTTCTTTATCAAGAAATTGGCATAAAAACCTATCAAAACAAATCTGTTGCAGTCGATGCACAGTTAAGAACTCATGTCAATCTCAAAAGGAAAGCGAGATTTGATTTCGACCCTGCCACTAAAACAGTTGAAGGATATGCCGCCTGCAATTGAATTTCCTGTAAACTTTGCCAAAATTCATCTCCCGCGCTTTAAGTGCGGCGAGATGGTGCGCTGGACGGGTGTTAGCGAAGAAGCTGACAGAGGAATGGTTATCGGCAAATTTTACAATTACGAACAGTGTCAATGCTGTTGGATGTGGTGCTACATAATTTGCCTTACTCCTGATTCCAAAAGTGCAACGTGGTGTCAGTTTGATACTGCCTGGGAGGAAGATTTGGAGAAGTTTGAGGATGATAAAAAAGCAGCAGAATCTGACCGATAGAGAACGCAATTTGATTGCAGTTTACAGTCAATGCCAATTCGGAATGACACCGAGGCAGTTTTATGCAAAGTGGGGAGTGAGTTATGAGGAAATTGCTTTTATTTGTTCTCGTTCTGATTCTACAGTGCGGGGTTGGTTTAGAAAGGGGAAAAATCGCAGATTTCCTACTGCTGTCGATTTGCGTCATTTGGCTTTAATGGATTTTCTGCTGGAACACTTTGAGGAAATTCCAGAGACATTGGTGGCTTTCCTGTGTCCGCCTTGCGAAGAGAATAGCCTGGATTAATAGTGGCGGGTATAACGGAAAGACTGTTCAGGGCAACGACTGTATACGTTGTCGCAATCATATACTGCTGACTTGTTCCAACAGTTTTGGTGGCTGCTATACATACACCAAGCTTTTTCAGCATCAAAAGATAATTTGAGCTTGTCTTAGCACAAACCTCATCAAATATCAATGTCACCGTGACCTGTCTTTGACAAGATTATTCAATTACTGTCTTGGCAAGCAATGAAACAAGAGCACAATCTGTTACTTTTACTGCTGAGGTACTAAAATGACCTACTCTGAAAAATTGCACCCGTGGTGTATCATTAGCCTGCTTCCTAATTGTCAGCGTGTTATTGTGGCACGATTTCGTAAGAGAAACGATGCAGATGATCATCTACGGGTTTTGCAGCGATTAGTGAAAACGCGCACATTTGTGATTATTTTTGACATGCAACCAAAGCCTACTGTGCCTAAAGAATAACGGCGAATGCAGCGAAGGTTTGAAATCGAATTAATCGAGATACCTGCGTTAGTTGAATAAACCGACTTTCCAGCGATTTCTCCCAGCGACAGAACCTACTGATAGCTGGGAGAATTTTTTATATATTTTACTGATTCTCTACTAACTACAACTTTTTATCATAGTATTGATTGACGCTCTAGAGCGATCGCATTTGTACGGATAGTTACAATTGCATAAGTAAATATGCTCTGATTGATAGCTGTGCAATCGTAGATGTGGCTAATAGTAATATAGCTTGCGAGCGCAATAGATATTCCTTCTCTATCAATACTTCGGAATTTTGAAGAGTTTTTTTGGGAGATGGCTCTGGCGCAAGGTTCGTAGGTGGCTAATGTTGCGCTGAGTTTTTGGATTTCTTGCCATAGCTCTACTATCAAGGCTTCTTTTGCCTCGTTCAATAGTTGCTTTAAGCCGGGTAGTTTTTCCATTCCTTTATCTAATGTCTATCTCGTCTTCTTGTCAAGGGGGTTGAGCAATTACAATCAAAGAATCAATAGAGACAAGTGCGACCGCATCTTGTCGGACAGATAATTAATGGGAATTAATTAAGAAATTTCTTGGGAAACACGCTTACCGTTAAAACTTTACAAAAAATAGATCGTTAAAAGCAAGGCCGCGATCGCGGCAATTTTTGAGAATAAGCTGCACTTGCTTGTACTGCGAATCCAGCCATGACCCAAATAGAACCAAATTCCGAACCAACTGGAGAGGATATTCCACTTTCAGCTACTCAAAAAGTGGGTGAAACCATCAACAAAACTGAGAACACTTCACAGAGTCCTGACTTACTTGATGAAGGAGAATCAGAACCTTATGAATTCAATTTTTGTACAATCAAAATCCACATTGTTATGCGACCAGACGATGGGCATCCAGAAGGGCGAATCGTAGAAATTACAGCAACGAGCCATGACGACTTACCACTATTAGTACAAGTTAGAGAAAACTCGATTGGAGCTTGGCCAAACCATTTACAAGAATTGCTCCAGCGGTTAGCCTCTAACCTACCTAACCGAAAAGTGAGCGCTCAAATTCGTTCTTCTGTTGGTCAACCCCGGAAAAAAGCCAAACCAAATCTTCAAAATCCTGCTAACCACCCCGTCAACAAAGGTGAAGCTGGAGTACAAATCCCCCTGTTTTAAAGAGGTAACAATGAGTCTAATAGAATATGAAGGCAGGCAAATCGAACTGCCCAACGAAATTACTGCAAATGATGAAAAATTGCTAGAAGTCCTACTTCCTTACTTCCCTGAATTAAGCTCCGCTACAATTGAACGAAAAACAGGTCAACCCATTAAAATCATCAAACAAGCCAAGACAAAGGGTGTAGAAGAAGATTGGAAAAAAGAACTATGCGTACTGCTCACTCCCCATTCCCCACTCCCCTCACTTGTCTCCGCACCGGAAGAACCGAATCAAGCTGTCCAACTCACTTGGGCTCTGCAATGCGACTCTATCAGCGGTTGTGTTACTCCGCTAACCTTGGCAAGTCGGGCTCAAGAACTCTCTGACGCGATCGCTCTGGGTGAGCAAGAACTACAGCGATTTAGAGACACTCTCAAAAAACTCCAACTTGCGCCAGCTATTGCTTGTCTCCAAATTCCTCTTAATTTTTAATGCCTGCAACTATTTTGTCTGTGTCGCAAGCCATTGCCGCTTTGCGACACTCCTACCCAGTAACTAAGCCACTTGAAGCGATTGAATTTCTCAGACAAACGCTCAATAGCGCTCAACTTCTCAATCTTTACCAGCACTTTTTTTCAACTGAATTTGCTACCAGTACCAGTTCTATTTACTCGGATACTCCTGATAATCATAGCCCCCGCGAATTAGAATTCTTCCGTCTTCTTGACGAAACAGAACTTATCCCGATCAGCCCCTGGCAATTAGAAATAGCACAAGAAGAACGCCTCGACCAACTCCTGATTGAGTCTTGGGGGTTGGATTGGTTGAGCTATGAAGATATTGATTCCTTAGCTCCTGAATGGCAAATCCTGCTTTCTCTAAGTTCTGAAGGACTAAATTGGCTAACTGAAAATGAGATGAAAGATTGGTATGAACAAGAATTTGAAGTTTCATTTTCTCAGATTCTACCACCAGATAGGATCAATCATCAGCAATTCCAACAGTTTTGCTCTCTGGCTGAATTTCCCGTAAAAGGGATGCCAATTGTACTGAGTTTCCTCAATTACTCAACGGGTAATATTTGGCTTGACGGCTGCGCTCAACACGAGTATCAATTTGGAGAATGGACAGTCGAAAACTTGATATTTTTATCAGAACAATGGCAAAGTGCTAAAGAATTAATAACCCAGGCTCAACAGGTCATTGACTGGCTTGCTACTGACCGCCATCGACATTTTCAGCAAATTCTTGAACTCTGGAACAAAAGCACCTTGTCAATTTGAATTACCCCTGAATCCGAATAATTACGAGTGAACCAGCAACCGCTAGTGCGGTTGTAGTTGTTGGAAATTGAGGCCTTAATTATGACTGAAACTCTAACAACAGCCGAAAGAATTGCACGTCTTAATGACCAATTACGTCAAGGAGATACCAAAATTGGTGAAATTCGGATTACTCAAGCTGTAAAAGCTCTTCTTCCCGAACAGCAACAAAAGTTACTGCAATTACTAAGCTGTCAAACATCTAAACTGCATTAACTAAGTTACCTTTATTTTTTACTTTTCGGTTCCATTTTATAATTAATTCTCCTTCATTTAATAATTTATTTAACAGTGATTCTAGTTTTTCAATGGATTCAAATAATCTATTAGCAACATATTCCTTAGCCGAATGCCATACCAATTCAACTAAGTTGTAGTCCGGGCTATACTTGGGCAGAAACTCTATGATTAGATTAGGCATCTCTGCTGCTATTTTCTGCAAAATCTCTGCTTTTTTATGAAAACTAGCATTGTCCAAAATAATGACAAACTTACAGCCTTTATCTTGAAAATCTTCCGCTAAATTCCCTTGCAATATCCACTCTTCTCTTAAATCTCCATAAAAATTTTTCAGCACTGCATAAAAATTAGCAGAATTTCCAGATGGAATAAAATCTACCCATCTTTTCTTGTCTGAATACCTCACTCCACCCATGACATTAATACGACCCTTTCTTCGGTCTCCTTTTTTCTTTCTTCGAGTCCCTTTTTTACACCAGTTTTTCCTTCTAATTACTCTTAAACTAAATCCACTCTCATCCCAAAACCATACCTGTAGAAGAGCTGGAGATTCTTTGGCTATTCTTAGATACTCAGCTAATTTATCTTTAAATAAACTCCTCTGTACGGTATCTTGCTTAGACTCTAAGCTATATTTAGCCCAGAGGTAAACATACTTTTTTGATTTTAAAATCCTCCTTACTTGGGTACTACTCAACTCGATTCCTGTCTTCTCTCCTAGATATATTGCCAGTCTGGCTGTCGTCCATCTCCCGAATTCATAGCCACATTGTTCCGGCTCTAGTTCAATTGTCTCTAAAAGTAAATTAATGTATTCTTCTGTAGCTTTTCGGTAGTTACCCTTCATTCTCTCATCTTTAAAACTATCTAAATTATCAGGGTCGCCCTGAATGCTCCAGTAAGCGACTTTTCTTAGAGAACATCCAATTAATTCAGCAGTTTGAGCTTGTGTATTTCCGTTATTTAGTAACAAAAAAATTAAAGCTCTTTGCCGAATGTCTGGATGTTCATGCTCTTTTAATGCTTGTTGCAGAGTTTCCTTTGTCTCGGAACTGAGGAAGTTTTTAGTAGGCATTGACTTTTTATAAATATCCTCATATTATACTATACAATATGCGTTTTAGATGCTGAACAGCTTAAGAGATTTTAACACCTTTGAAGCTGGCAACAACCCCTACGGAGAACGAGATTTTCTTAGCATTCAACTTGACAGTAAAAGCTATTTTTTCAAAATTGATTATTTTGACAGGAAAGCATGGCTGGAAAATCAGGAAGTTAGTTCACAATGTCCAGAAGACCCCGACAAAACTTGGAGAGTTGCTACCCTAATGCAGTCGAACGAATATTAATTTTCAAGCATGAGCTAACCTTACCTATCGGGTTAGCTCCATAACCTCTATCGATTTCAAGTTATTATGCAACATTTGTCAGGAGAAGTCTTTCGTGAAATTCTGCAAACAGCTCCCCGACAGCTAGCAGAAATTGATGCTGAATTACTGTTCATCAAAGAACAATATCTGTTCCATTATCGAGAAGGAACAAAGGAACACTACAAACTACTCTCCTCTGTCAGTTTGAGAACTGCATTTTCTCACGAGCCGATTGATACGGATTGGATGCCCCCAGGAGTCATAAGGTGGGGAACTAACTCTCAAGGAAATTGGGTAGTAAAATTCATATCTCCTGCCCAATATAACCTCCAATTTGATGAGAGTAAACCCATTACTATTCCACTAACTGCCTTGGTATTTGTAGGACAAAACACTCAATATTGGGTATTTGCAACTGATTTTGCTACTTTCAACCCAGAGTCGAAAGCTTACCACACTCCTTTACCAAACATCCATCCAAACGGTTTAATTTGCTGGGGTAAAAATACTCCACCTGTTGCTTCAACTCAAACCATTGATATTGCTTGGCAGAGCTTCATAACCACTCCTTTCAATGCTGACTTATCAAGCCAAAAAAGCCGAAAGTTTCCCCAAGATGTCAGAGAACATCTGAAAAGTTTAGCCTTGAGAAAAAGGCGTACCTATCCTGTTAAAGATTTAGTTGAAGTGAGGTACAGTCCTTCAATTGACTCTTTAGTGCAACACCTCCTATTGATTGCTAACCCTACCTAAATCAAAACTTCTATGTAGGGACTGCACTCAATATTTATTGTTCAACACAAAGTTTAAGTTAATGCTAAAACTTTTTAACCACATTCATGCCTCTATTCCCTTGCCTCCCATTGCTACTGGGGTATTCTGCGAATACGTTACAGCCTCTAACGGCGTGTTTGTGCGTTCAGTTCGCCCCGGACTAGAGGCCATGATTCCTGTTGCAAATTCAACGCCCAATACTATCAAAGGGTTGCCACCTATAGAACCATACTTGCACCTTGAGACTCGTTTAGTACCATCAGAACTGCTACTTTCTATATTGACAAAAGCTGTATTCACCAAAGATAGCAGTGGCAATCTCACAGAGATTTTATTTCACCTATCCCTTGACAGTAGTAATCAATGGCAACTGACAATTCCAGTCCAATTGACTACACGAACGAGCTGCCAGCCTTTTGACAATTCATCCTACTCAACTGCTTTAATTGAGTGCCACTCTCACGCAGAATTGCCTGCTTTCTTTAGCAGCACAGATGATGCTGATGAGCGGGGTTTTCGCCTCTATGCAGTCTTGGGTAAAGTTAATACCTTGACTCCTGAGATTTTAGTGAGAATCGGAATTTTCGGACACTATAGCTTAATTAAAGCTAATTCTGTATTTGAAGATCCACATTTTATCACTGATGCTTACCAAAACTCCCTTAAACCTCGACTTTGAGTACGCAAATTCCACACCTCTCCTTCTCAAAGATTACTCTCACCTTCACTTATGGCTCGTTGGCTGTGGCGGCACTGGCTCTTATGTAGCTGAAAGTTTAGCACGATTAGCTTACGTTTTCAAACAAGTTGGGAAAAATGTCAATATTACCTTTGTAGATCCCGATATTGTGGAAGGGAAAAATTTGGGGAGGCAGAGATTTTGTCAATCTGAACTTGGACTGAATAAAGCCACTACTCTTGCCTTGCGTTACAATCTTACCTGGGGGCTAGAAATTAGTGCAATTCCTGACTATTTTGACCCCAAATTGGTAAAATCATACTGGAATGATTTGGTAATTATCATTGGCTGCGTTGACAATAGTGCTGCTCGCCGTTCCTTGGGCAAAACGCTAGAGAATAACCGCCACGCTGAGATTCCTAGAATCTGGTATCTTGATGCTGGCAATAACTTTGATAGCGGTCAAATTCTACTGGGCAGCCATAATAGCCTTGAAGAGCTAACTCCGCACCTGGATAAGTTCAAGAAAACAGGCATTATGGGAGCGCTTCCCTCTCCTGTTTTACAATGCCCCAATTTGATAGAATTGCGACCTGAAGAATTGGGAAATACCCATTTATCTTGTGCTGAGTTGGCTAATCTTAACGCTCAGAGTCTCACAATTAATCAAACAATTGCCTCAATCGTTACTGACTATCTATTCCGCCTCAGTTTGACAAAGGACTTGCGTAATTTTGCCACTTTCCTTAACCTTAAATCTGGTTCTATGCGCTCAGAATTTATCAGTTGTTCATCTCTCATAAAGTTTAGTTGTACTTGATACAAATCCTGGTTAGCTACACCTAACGGGATAACAACCCCGTCAAAAGCTTGATAAAATCAAGGACATAGCCCTCATACCCATCTGAAAAATCTGAGAGAGTAGAGGGGAGGGTAAAGGTTGAACAATACACCTTTACCCTCCCCTTCCCCTTCCCTTTATTTTGCTAACTTTATTAAGATTTTTTTTGGTTTAATACTGTGTTGAGTTGTAGCGTTTCGTGTAGGCATCGTCGGCAAAGGATTGAATCAGCTCAATCTGACTAGGATTGACTGTAATTTCCCAGACCTTGACTCGCTCAGGCACTGTCCAAGTTGCTTTCTTTTCATAGAGCCTCACGATACGCGGGAAACTCAGGTGCTTCAGCCCTGAGAGTAGTCAATACTAGGAGAGTTACCATTTTGAGTAATTGATGCAAGGCTTTTTTCGGAAATTTCAGAGTGTTCTGTATCTTGTATTGCAGTGAGATCGCTACTGCTGCCATTCTCTAAAATTCCTGTATTTGTTAAGTATTCTTCTAAGATGGGAATTAGAGAGCGATACCACTTTATTTGAGAACCACTCCATTTGTTTGTTGTTGAAGTAGCCAGCAAGGAAATACCATGAGCTGAGCCGGCTTGTGTCAGTATCCAAATTCGCTTGGCTTCATTACGCTCTTGATACCCCAATGAAACTAGAGCTTTGTTGACTAAATCTGGCTTGATTTTGCACTCTAAGTTATCTGTGAGTATTGCTGCTAGTTCCGTTACTGTCATCCCAACTTCTGTCAAAGGGGAAGCTGCACCAATCAGTTGTTTTGCCGTCTCTGCTACCCCTTTGAGTTCTGGGTACATAGAGGCCAGCGAGTTGAATTTAAACTGGGCGATCGCGGACGCACTCAGTCCGGTATCTTGTAGCCAAGCTACCAAGTGGTCTATCGTCTCTATGGCGGCAGCAATTTTTTCAGAAGTGGGCATCTTTGCTCGCTTAGTTTTCCATATCGTGATCTTGACAGCATGGCGATATATCTAGCGGGACTTAAACAAATTTAAAGCCTAAATAAAGCCTAAATTTGCTTTATATGCACCAAAGATGCTAGCGAAAACTAGAAAGTTTTAGGCTTCTGTTCGAGAAGATACCCCCTAACGGGAGAAGTTGAAAAAAAATTAACTTCTCAAAGGTTATGGACTCTAACACCGCTTTAATCGGTCTCTCAAATATTTGCTCTAAATCTGACAACACTCCCCCCAGTGAAGTTAAAGAAGTGGTAGCGGTAATTTTCCCTTTTCTCACTCCGCATCCTTCCGATCAACTTCCCTTTAAAGTAGGCGATATCATCAAAACTGGTAAGCATTACGGTACTGTCACTTCTCTAAATCAAACCGATCGACCTGTAAGAATTACCTGGGATGCTAGTAACAGCGAAGACAGCTTTTCTTGGAATTATACACTTGATGAAATTCGTGTCCTCAAAATCTCCCTTGTGCCTCAGTTTATTCCTCAAAAAACTACTGGAGAACTTCCAGCTTGCACAACCATCGTACTTGCTAATTCGCAACAGGTACAATTCAGTAACACAACTATTTTCCAAGTAGAATCGCTGACTGAACACCACATTTTCATCTCGACTCTCGACCAATCTTATCTCTTTCCCATTAACTTGTTTCCAGGCTTCCCGACAAGTTGTACCATAGATATTCCTGCACCTCAGCAGTTAAAAGTCGCTCGCAGTTTGTCTGTTGCTGACCTCAAAATCCGAGCTAAGACGTATTTAGCTCTCGAAATACCCGACAACTTCTTAGAATTCGCTATGCCAATTCAAAAACAGCAATTCAAAGAAAAACTGGCTCGACAATTGAGCGAAGAAAATTACGAACTTCTCGACTTTAACATAGCTTGGGAAGAAACCTGGAAGCAGCACCTAGAAAACCTAGCCAAGAAACAAGGATTATACGGATTTAAAGAGGGAGATTACATTTTAAAATGCCGAGAAGGAGTTCAACAAAGGGGGACAGTCCAACGCTTGAACGTTGAAAATCTACGTCCATTCCAAATCGAGTGGAACAGCGGAGAAATCCAAAATTACAGTTTGACCGAACTCAAAGGTTTGGGTATAGCTCGTATCGAATCTATTGTTAAATTATCCCCCAATGTGGCTTATCAGATTAGCGAAGACGGCTCCTACTTTAGAGCTTGGATTGGGTTCCGTACTAAAGCGTTAGCTAAGGCTTGGCTAATACCTGTCAAAAAGCTAGTCGGCTACCTTAGCAACTTAATTGATTGCCAAGTTCCAGATATTCAACATACAGGCTCTAAATACGAATACGCTGTAGAATCTCCCCGGCATAAAACTTTAAGTAAGCGCTTAGAAACTCTCCGAAAAGTTGCTGAATTTGATTTAGAAAAGATGCCAAGATGATGGAACAAATGGGAAATCAAATATAATTGGCTAGTTTATGACAGTGTAAATGCGATAAACAACTCTGTTACTAATCCAAAATATAAATTGCCTAATGGCATAAAATGTTGATTTTTTCTAGTCGTAAATATCAACTCAAGGAACAATCTTTGAGTTTGAGTGCTATTCAATTCACCCTTGACCCTACAATTCCAGGATCGCATGAACAAAACAGTAATGATTTCCGGTAGTCGTTCCATTAATGAATTGCCTTTAGGAGCAATCGCATCTCTCAATCGCATCATTGAACTAGGATTTGAAGTTATAGTCGGTGATGCTTCTGGTATTGATAGCTTAGTTCAGCAGTATTTGCAGTCTAAGAATTACCAGAAAGTCTTGGTTTACTATGCCTTATTTAGCGGCAATGGCAAACCTAGGAATACTTTTGGTTATCCCACCATTGGCATTCCCGGAAACTATAGCGCTCGCGACATCCAAATGTGTTCGCATTGTGATTACGGACTAGCCATCTGGGACGGACAAAGCAAAGGAACAGTAGCTAATATCAAGCGAGTTAAGAAGACCAAAGTTGTTATTGTTTAAAAACCAACAACCACTGTTCATATTATTAATCAACAAATAAATCAGCGATCGCCCTCTAGTGTACCAGAGCGCTATCGCCTTTTTTTTGTTGATTTAACCTGCTTCGTGAAACAGTCTTGCACTCAAGCTAACGCTTATTAGGGAGGCGATAGAGTTATTATCTAGCACTAATAATGATTCAAACCTTACTAGAACGACCGCAGGAATTTAAACAAATTCCCTTCACTCTCAAACCACAACAGCAGCAAACACTCGACAAATTGAGAACATTTGCAAGCAGCACTGAGTCATTCTTTTTGCTCTGCGGTTATGCAGGCACAGGAAAAAGCACACTTATTTTTCTTCTAATCAAAGAACTCTTGGCTCAAAGCAAGCGCATTGTCCTCACTGCACCTACTAACAAAGCCGTCGGTATTCTCAGAAAAATGGCAGCCTCTCAAGGTATTTTCGGAGTAGACTTTCTGACAATACACCAACTTTTAGGCTTAGGCATAGTTCGCAAAGAACAAGAGAAAGTCTTAGAACAGACAAGCTGTTGTTACCTCCACCTCTACGATATCATTTTTCTTGACGAATGTTCGATGGTTGGAACTCAATTATGGTCTTGGATTGAGCGTAGATTTGAACGTACCCTGTTCAACCACCGCAAATTAATTCTCATGGGCGACCCAGCTCAGCTTAACCCCGTCGGAGAAAAACGCTCGCCTGTCTTCAGCATTACCAATAAAACTATGCTAACCGAAGTTGTCAGGCAAGCTGGAGAAAGTCCCGTCCTCGACTTCATCACCGAATGCCGTTCTTGTGTCAAGAATAAAACCGATATGTTCTTGCCACATTCTACCTACACTCAAGGGAACAAATCTAACGGTGCATTCAAAGTTAAGCCAGAAACACTCCTGCAATACGCCCTCAAAACCATCAAGCGCGAATTCACTTCCAACCCTGACTGCTTTCGGATTCTGTGCTGGACAAACAAGCAAGTCAACTATTACAATCAGGCCCTCCGAGAACAAGTTTACGGTCAAACAGCCCCCAGATTCATACCGGGAGAAAGGCTGATTACTAAGAAACCAATCATGGCCCCTGATGGTAAGACCGTTATTTTGCCCACTTCAACTGAATTTACCATTAAAGAAGTTGAAACGAGCCAACACTACGGCTATCGAGTATGGCTTTTAAAGATTGTGACCGATGACGGTTTATTTCGGCAAATCTTTGTGCTGCATGAATCCGAAAATAAACGCTACCAGGCTGAACTTAAGGAAAAACTCAAGAGTGCCAAGCGCAGCGGATTTTTATGGCGCAAGTATTATTGGTTTAAGGACGACATATTTGCCGAAATTGACAATTGCTTTGCCCTGACTATTCACAATTCTCAAGGCAGCACTTTTGATGAAGTGGGTTTGGACATTAATGACATTTTGACTCGGCTATTGGTGGGAAAAGAAATGAGCAGCAAACAGAAACTTAAAGAATACCACCGCCTCTTGTATGTCGGAACGAGTCGCTGCCGCCAACGGATACTATTTGTTCCTCCAATTTCATCCCGAGTTCAACTTGCATTAGGATACTTAACTAAATCTGGTTCAAGTAACTTTTGATGATAGGCAGTAGAAAGTAGGGAGAAAATAGCAATAAATCGGTTTGTGAAAAAGGCGACATCTCACTTAGAATAATATATCAGTAGGGCGAAGCATGACCTCCGTAAATATAAGACGTTCACCAATAACTTATATGCCGGAATGCTTCGCTCTCTTTTTTTCGACAAGATGCACTCCCAAAAACTGCTACTTAGATTACGATTTTATTAATCAACAAGCTCAAATTTATCATCCTAAAATAAAGGTTGATTATTACCTTTAATTGTTAAAAAATAATTACAATAATCCACCTGCTCTCAACCATATTGGTTCCACTCTTTCCACACTTCGACTCTCTTTTTTCAGCCACCGCTCGCGAGTGCTGCTACCGCAGCGGCAAATCGAACTTCTGACACACAACTAATTATGGCAAAATCTAGACTTACAGAAACACCCCCTCAGCAAAAAGTAGTACAGAGAGCAACCAAGAAAAAACGATCTCCTGAAACAGCGACTAATTCCGCTAAGGCTGAAAAATCTGTTACAAAAATCACAAAAGGTTCTTCAACTTCTGAACCGGAAACAGCACTTTCAGAACAAGTAGAACCCTCTGAAAAATCCACAGAATATACACCAGTTTCAGCCACAGATGCTTCTGATTTAGGAGCTAAATCAAACGATGAGACATTGCCGGAGCCTTCTCCTTCCCCTTCCCCTTCAATCGTTGAATTTGCCTGTGATGCCAGAGAATTAAATGATTACATCCAAACTCTCAAAAGCAGCATTTATAGCAATAACAACCATGTCATTTTATCCAATATTCTCATAGAAGCAGATGCCGCAACTAGACAATTGCATTTAACTGCTTATAACCTGGAATTTGGGATACAAGCGAGTTTTGAAGCTAATATCAATCAATCTGGAAAGCTCACTCTCCCTGCAACCATACTCGCAGACATTCTCGGAAAATTTCCGAAAAGTCGCGTTACCTTAAAGAGTTCTTGGGAAATTATCAAAGGAAGTGACGTTCCATCAGTCAGTGCCACTCTGACTGCATCAAGGAGCAAGCACGTCATTCGTGGGCTAACTGCGGACGAATTCCCTGCTATCAAGAGCCTTGAACAAAAACTTGTGACCATTCCTGCTAGCGTGTTAATTGCTGTCCTCAAAGCCAGCTTATTTGCTGTAAGTTCTGAAGAAACCAAACGTATCTTAACTGGAGCTAACTTTCAACTAAGCCACGACGCAGAAAGGGGACTTTCTCAATTGAGAGTTTGGACAACAGACGGACATCGGATAGCAATGGTTGTAGGATTCAGTGAAAGCAGTGATTCCGATATTTTGAACACTCGAAACGTGCAATTTACAGTACCCACTAAGGTACTCCGGGTATTAGAGCGGACTTTGAATCCCACTGACAGAGTAGCTATTTACTATGAGACTGAGCCTGACAATAGCAATAACTTTGTTGCTTTTGAGTGGAACAATTGGCGGCTGACAGCGCAGTTATTAGAAGGAAAATACCCGAAGTGCGACCAGATTATTGCTCCTTATCGGCATGAACTTAGCCATCAAATTGTGGTAGAGAAGCTCAGCTTTTTAAAAGCCTTAGAGCGGTTAGCTTCTCACAGCGATAAGTCCCATGTTACAGCAATTTTTGAATTCGATTTAGATAGTCAACAAGTGCGAATTTCACTAAATAATACTCTCAGTTCTGGTACTGAGATAGTTGATGCCAAACTATTCGGTTGTGACTTTCGGATCAAGTGCGACATCCGCTATTTAATTGATACAGTTAAAGCTGTTTCTAGTTCGGATTTGCGGATGTTAATGGCAACTCCTACGGCTCCCATACTGATTGCACCGTTTGGAATACCAGCGTCGGGTACAGAGGCTAAGGAGTGCGAATACATTATCGCTCCGCAAGAATAAAAGGTGGGGAGCGGCATCTAAATTTGATGCCCTCTCCTGCCCCAATTCGGAGCCTATTACTGTATAAATTAGGATAATTTAAATTCCTATTTTAACATAAAAATTATCTACAAGTGTGTTCAATACTGTCGCACCAACAACTTATATTAATACTAATTATCAAGACTCATGCAATAGTAGCCGTAGGGTGTGTCGCCATTAAAAATTCCTAATTTAGACAAACAATCTCACAGAGCCGCACCTGACAAACAGAGCCCACAAACAAAGCTAACAATTCTGTAGCAAGATTTTTGAGAAATGGCATAACTTCAGGCATGCCTCCCCTATCGGGGAATAGTTACCAGAAGTATTCTAACGACTCAAAATGTACCAACCACTGCACCTCAAATACCGCCCCAAAAACCTACAAGAATTAGTGGGTCAAGACACCATCAAAACAACCTTGACCAATGCCATCACCTCCGACAAAATTGCTCAAGCTTACCTATTTACTGGCCCCAGAGGAACAGGCAAAACTTCAACCGCTCGCATTCTTGCTAAATCCCTCAATTGTTTGAATAGCAAAAAGCCAACCGCCACTCCTTGCGGAGAATGTTCAAGCTGCAAAACCATTGACTCCTGTTCAAGCTTAGACGTAACTGAAATCGATGCGGCCTCTCACAATGGCGTGGATGATGCCAGAGAATTAATACAACACAGCAACTTTGCGCCAGCGATGAGCCCTTACCGCATCTGGATTTTAGACGAGTGCCACCAACTCAGTACCAGCGCTCAAAATGCTCTCCTCAAATGCCTTGAAGAACCTCCGGCTCATGTGGTATTTATTCTCTGTACGACTGAAGCACATAAAGTCCTGCCGACAATTATCTCCCGCTGTCAAACTTTTAACTTCCGAGCCTTGTCAGTTGATGCTATTGTCGGACAATTGCACAAAATTAGCTCCACTGAATCTATTGAGATCGCAAGTGAGGCCATGCGGGCGATCGCTCGCACCTGTGACGGGGGGTTAAGAGATGCCCTGCAATTACTTTCTCAGCTTTCACTGCTAAACTCAGAGATTACCCTAACTCAAGTTGCAGAAGTATCTGGCAGCATCAGCGAGCAAGAGTCGATCGCCCTTCTCAAAGCTATTCATTCTGGCGATACCTTAAGCGTACTGCAATCTTCGAGAACGCTCATTGACAGCGGCAAAACCCCTAAACTTATTCTCAGCAGCTTGCTAGCAGCAATGAGAGATTTGCTCATTGTCAAATCAACGCGCCACTGCCAGAATTTAATGGCAGGGCCAGTAGGCTATTCACAACTGCGCTCGCTCGCTCTTCATCTCGATTTTGAAACAATTGATGCGGCTTGTACACAATTGCAAAAATCCGAATTTCAATTGAGAACTAGCACCAATGCTGCTACCTGGTTAGAAGTCTGTCTGCTGAACTTGATGCTGTCAAGCAAACCCGCTGCCCCCGAAACGCGGTTGCCGGCAACTTCCCAATCTAATCAGCCTGACAAACTTGATAAAACCCCTCAAAAAATAGAGGCAGATTCTCCTGACTTTGAGACAGCTTGGGCGCAAGTAGTAGCAGCAGCGAAACCAGGCAATCGTAGCCTCTTAAACCGCGCTCAAATTGCCGAACTTTCGGCTGATTCATGTGTGTTAGCAGTAGAAAGAAAATACGCGAACAAGTTTCAGAGTCACCTTGAATCCGTGCAGCGGATCGTTACTAAAGCTTTAGGCCGCTCTGTTACTGTTACTGTCAAACCACAGGAGGAGTTAGCAGCATGATTAGCATCCTAATTGGGAATGATACCTACGCAATTGAACGAGACGTTGAAAATTTTAAGACTCAAACTCATCCTCTATGGCGAGATTTCAACATCCACCGCTTCGATGCTTCTTCCCTGGATGCAGCCCTCTCTGCTGCTGCTTCAGTTCCTTTCGGCGGTGGAAACAAACTTATTGTCGTTGAAAATTGCGATTTCAAGCAATTTGGAGAAATGGGGCTAGAATTGCTGCAAATTTTGCCCCAATTACCTGTTACAACGCACTTAGTCTTCACTGCTGCTGTTATCGACAAGCGGCTCAAGGTAGTCAAGCATTTATTGCAGTTTGGTAAATTTAAGGAGTTTACTCTCATTCCTCCTTGGCGTACTGATTTGATTGAAAGTGCGATCGCTGCTACTGCTAAACAGATGAATCTCTCAATTGCCAGAGATGCTGTCAGTTATTTAGCGGTAGCGATTGGCAACGATTCTGCTAGAAGAGTCAGTGAACTGGAGAAATTAGCCATTTATGCAGCGGGATCTCGCATTAGGAAAGAAGCTGCTAAAATCCTCGTTCCAGCTACCACAGCCAACTGTTTTCAACTTGCCGAAGCTCTTTTAAAAGGTCAAGCAGTGGCGGCAATTAAGGTGCTTGATGAATTGCTATCTCGGGCAGAGTTTCCTTTAGCAATTATTGCCACTCTCCAAACTCAGTTTAAAACTTGGCTGTGGGTAAAAGCTACTATCAATTCCGACCAACAACGTTCTGATAGCGAAATTGCTAGTATGTGCGGAATTAGTAACCCCAAACGGCTGTATTTCCTTAAGCAGGAGGTTAAGGAAGTATCTGCGAACTTCTTAAGTCGATCGCTCTCCATTTTGTTTGATTTAGAAATTGCTCTCAAAACAGGAGATAAGCCTGACTCGATGTTGCCTGCTTTGCTCAGCATCACTCAACTCACTCATCTTAAATAACAGGAAAGCGCTGCCGAGTTAATTCGGCAGTCTTTCATTAACAATCCTGGAGGCAAAAACTGCTTTGCAACACTATTGGTAGCAGTAAGGTGCGCGGCGTACCCTACAGATAGAATTTATGCGTCCCGAACTAATTAACTGTAGTTAGTCCTGGACGCAACAATCCTATGGATAGGGGCAACCACGGGGGGTTTGCCCCTACATTCACATCATACAGCAGATTGCAAGTTTATAGATGACAGTAGCAGCATTTAGTAAACCTGTTTTTTAGATGTTGAGGATTTATTAAATCGAGTAATCCGGCAATTAATGTATCAATCATTTTTGTTGTAGTTGGAGAAAAGGTACTAGGACTTACGCATTGACAGAATAACAAAATAGTGCATTTATAAAGATGGGTCGTTTACTTTCTAGGTATCGGACAATCAGAGAAATTACTAAACCATCGACAGCACAATGCAATCTAGACCTCTACACCTTATTTTTGCTGTCAGAGCCAAAGTTTGGGGGGTGCAGTCGGCTAGCAGAGGTATTAGGAGATGTTTCACATGATAGCGTCAACCGTTTTTTATTGAGAGAGAGATACGAACCGAAAGATTTATTCAACATAATAGATAAAATCATTAACTTAGTAGGAGGGATACTAAGTGTAGACGATACAGTCATAGAAAAGATTTACAGTGCTCCCAAAAATGCCGAATTAATCAGTTATTTTTGGTCAGCAAAAGCCCATAAAACTATTATTAGCTTAAATTTAATTACGCTATATTACAGCGATATTAATGGTAATTCAGTCCCAATAAATTACAGAATATATGACAAAAAGAAGAAAAAAAAAGATTATTTTAGAGAAATGGTGAGATAAATAATAAACTGGGGAGTCAAGCCAAGAATAGTAACAGGAGATAGTTGGTATTCAGGAGTAGAAAAATTAAAATTTCTAAAAAACCAGAAATTGGCTTTTATATTTGGGATTGAAAAAAATAGAACCGTCTCAAATGAGCCACATAAGTATTGTCAAGTAAGCACTCTGGCTATTCCCGAAGAAGGATTAAGAACTCATTTGAAAGAATTTGGATTTATAAAGTTGTAAAGGTGCGACTTTAAAAAAGAAGACTCTAGACACTATATTTTATATCTGTCAGATGAGTCAAAAATTCCAGATATCAGCAGAAGTGAATTTATCACAATTCATGATACCCATTGGGGCATTGAAACTTTTCATTTCCGCCATAAAACAAGTATGTGGAATTTGTCGGTTCATGGTTAGAGATACATTAGCAATCAAAACTTACATATTTTGTTCACTGCAAGCATTTGTGAGATTGGAGTTTATGCGCTCTGAAAAGATAATTAGCAATTGGTATGAAGTACAACGGAATATGTTCACGTTAGTTGTACGTGAGCATATTTTTGCCAACCTTAGCAGTGATATCATTATCTAGAATTCATAGATGATGTTTTTTGTCAATGCGTAAGTCCTAGCTATCTTCTTTTCAGGACAACAATATGTCAATGCGGACAAGTAATTTGTTAAACGGACAGCAATATGTCAACGCGGACAAATAATTTGACACTCGACCCGTTCAATTAGATGTGAATTTTTGTTAAGACGCATCAAAACCTGCATAAACCGGGTTTTTGCGATTTATGCAGGTTTGTAACGAAGTATTCGGCGAAAAACCCGGTTTCTGACCACCCGTGCGTAACATCGATCGCCCTTAAATCTGCAAAACAACCGTTGTTCCGTACTTTCACCCAGTGTTTACCAAACTCGACAAAAAAACTTGAGAGTTTTGCATAAAACTACCGAGCTCACCCTGATAAGTAAATAGGAACAACAAAAAGGCTTTAGGGGCGATCGATCTTTGGCGCTAACAACCAGATCGATCGGACAATCCGGCTATGTCGCAATCCCGAACTCCGGCAGGGGTTTCAACCCCTGCCTCAAAGCGAAAGTCGTCTGAAGACGACTGAAGAATTTACCAGTCCTCTTTGAGAGGACTTTGGCTATGAGGCGGGGAATTCATTCCCCGGCGGATTGTGGGAAAGCGCGTGATTCGATCGCCCTTAAATCCCGAAAACACCCGTTGTTCCGTACTTTCACCAGTGTTTGCAAAACTTTATCCAAAAAAACTTGAGAGTTTTGCATAAAACTACCGATCTCACCCTGATAAATAAACAGAAGGGAAATTACGGAGTTCATCGCACTTGTTGAGAGTTATCCAAAAGTGCGATCGCCCGTAACTTCCCGATCGAAATCCGAACCAACATCCCAACGGATATTGGAAAGGGCTTCTTCCGATGTTGGTTTAATCTATTTCCACGGTTGCATTTATTGAGTTCATTTGAACTGGTAATTGCGACAACAGAGTTGAAGTGCGATCGCACTTCGCGAGACTTCAGTTTGGGTAAATGGCGGATATACGACAGTTAGAGAGTACGAAAGTGCAGAAGTGCGATCGGGCTTGTCGATAGAGTCACTTTGTCAATTTTTAGCACACTTTGTATCTACCACGCGAGGACAAAAATCATGGCTACTTCTAAAGAATTTGATTTTGATAAAGTTTACGATCAAATCATTCAAGATGGTGGTAAAACTAAGGTTGTTTATATCAATGGAATCAGGACTACTTCGGGTGGTTTTGAGGACGACATAAAAGGATTTGAGGATTTATGGAAACTGCCAGGAAACCTTTGGCTTCCAAATAATAGTTCAGTGACAAGAGGATCGATTCAGATAGACAAGAAATATCGAAACACGACAGATAGCACTGGAAATGATTTAGCAGATGCAGGAGTCTTTGTAGGTAAGTTTTTGTTCAATTATGCTCTCGAATTACTTGACCTTACAAACATTATCAAAAATGCCATAAAATATCCTGTTCTTTTAGTAGAATATGAAGCCCTAAAAGCAATAGGTGGTGACACCACACAGGTCAAGGAGCAACTTGACAATCTTTACAAAGATTTCGATTTTGTCAACTTAATTCAAAGTGGTTACGATTTTGCGAAAAGTTTTACTCAGATATCAAATCCAATTGATTTGGTGACCAATGATGATTTTACGGCTAAAGCTATCCTCTTTCTTCAACAAGTTGCTGGATATATTCCCGCTTTTAAAAATATTTCCACTCTAGTTGATAGCTTAATTGCAGCAGCACCGGCTGACTTGAAAGAGGCACTGGAACAATACTGGTATGCAGAAAGTAAATTCCAAGACATCAATAGTGACTGGACACAATCCGCAAAAGATTGGTTTGCTTCAAGTGAGCAAAATCCTTTTCAAAACAACTCTTTGATTCTGCTAGGTCATTCTCAGGGCAATTTCTTTGTTGAGGATGGACTAATTGATATGGGCGCACCTGGTAATTCTTTACCTCGGACAAGTGTTCTCGCAATGGGTTCGCCAACAAGTTATCTATATGCTGGCGGAATTAATAAGTATAAAGTAGAAACTATCTCCGATAATAACATTAAAAATCCCGGAGATCCTGTGACTGTGCTTCAATTTGATTCACAGCCTTTTGTCTGGGATAAAATTGGTAAAATTTTTAGTATGCTTCCTACGATAGGAGGCGTTACGGGGGCGCACGTAATTAAAAATTATTTTAGCCGTCCTGAAGTTCAAACTTTTTTCCAAGACACAGTGTACGAACTTCATCCCAAAGGATTTTATTTCCCCAAAGGGACAGTCACTACAAGTTCAACAAATGATGATGACTGGATTAAAGGAAATGGTGATATTCAAGGAGGAGGACGCAACGATGTTTTACAAGGTGGAGATGACAGTAGCGACAATTTAACCGGTGATTCTGGCTTCGACTTCTTAGATGGAAAAGGAGGAACTGATACTGCTAATTACTCCAGCAGCCCAATTGGCATTAAAGTTTGGGCAGATAAAGTTGCTGACAAATTTGATGTTTACAAAGTTGAAGATGGCTTTGTTGTAAAAGGCGAAAAAACTGTAGACACTCTTGGAAATATCGAAATCATCAGTGGCTCAAATTTTGATGATCAAATGACTGGCGGTGACTACAGCGATATCTTCTACGGCCAAGGCGGAAACGACCTTTTTTGGGGACAAAAAGGAGACGATACATTCTACGGTGGCACTGGTAATGACACAGCTTACGGCCGCGATGACAATGATGACCTTCGAGGTGATGAAAGCAGCGACGATTTAAGAGGAGAAAACGGCAACGACTCTCTCTACGGCGGTCAAGATAATGACTTCCTCTACGGTGGCGAGGGTGAAGACGAACTTCGCGGCGAACAAGGTGCCGATGACCTCCGAGGAGACAATGGCAACGACACCCTCTACGGTGGAACCGAAAATGATTCCTTGTACGGCGGCGATGGTGAAGACAAACTCTATGGCGAAGAAGGAGACGATGACTTAAAAGGAGAAGAAAACAACGATTCTCTTTACGGCGGAACTGGCAAAGATACCCTCAATGGCGGCAGTGGAAATGACGACTTGCGAGGCGAAGAAGGCGATGATTTGTTACAAGGAGAAGCCGGAAACGACACTTTATATGGTGGCGACGACCAAGACCAACTTTATGGTGGATTAAATGCCGACTTACTCTACGGCCAAGCTGGCAACGACCAACTTTTCGGTGAAGATGGCGACGACATCCTCGACGGTGGTAGCGAAAACGACCAACTCTACGGCAACGAAGGCGATGACAAACTCTACGGCCAAACTGGCAACGACATCATCCAAGGCAACGAAGGCGAAGACTACGCCGAAGGTGGCAGCGGCCGCGACTTCATCCAAGGCAACGAAGGCAACGACATCCTCTACGGACAAGACGGCAGCGACACCATCGAAGGCAACGCAGACGATGACTTCATTGATGGTGGCAACGGCCAAGACTTGCTTTCCGGCAATACCGGAGATGACAGAATTTACGGACAAGCTGGCAACGACATCATCCAAGGCAACGAAAATAATGACTGGCTAGAAGGCGGCGACGGCCAAGACATCATTGATGGCGGGGCCGACGACGATGATATTTACGGACAAGCAGGCGAAGACAACCTTTTCGGCAGTCAAGGCCAAGACTACATCGATGGTGGCGACGGCAAAGATACTCTGTTTGGCGGCTTCGATGATGACGTACTTTTAGGTCAAGGTGGCGATGACACTCTCAACGGCAACGCAGGCAATGACGAATTATTTGGCGCTACTGGCAATGACTCGTTAATCGGAGAAATCGGCGATGATTTAATCGACGGCGGAGAAGGAGTTGATCTCGTTAATTACATCAATTCTCCCAGTGGCGTTATCGTTAATATTGACGAAAATAGCGACTACGAAACTAACACCAATCAACGCTTCAAAGAATTCGTTACTGATGTCAATCCCAGCGAATACTACACGGAACTCGAACGGGATTTTGAAATTGCCGCTGGTACCGGTAAAGACAGTTTTGGCACTACCGATGCTTTGAGAAACTTAGAAGACATCATCGGTACTCGCTTTGAAGATATCTTAATTGGCAACGAAAAAGATAACCGAATTTGGGCATTAGAAGGCAACGATTTATTAATTGGCAATGCCGGCAATGACTCATTTTACGGCGGAGAAGGCATCGACATTCTCAGCTACCGCCGCGACCCGAACGGCGTTACTGTGAATTTACAAACAGGCGATGCTATCGACGGTTGGGGAAATCAAGACAAAATTGCCGATATTGAAAACGTCGCCGGTTCTCGGCATGACGATAATATTACTGGCGACGATACCGTTAACGTTATCACTGGCGATGCTGGGGACGATCGCATTTACGGACTCGGTGGCGAGGACAAACTCTACGGCGAATTCGGCAACGACCTAATCTACGGCGGCGAAGGCGGCGACAGCATCTACGGCAATCAAGACCGAGACACCCTATACGGTGAAGCCGGTCAAGACTACATCCGAGGTGGTGATGCCGACGACTTAATCTACGCCGGTAGCGATGACGACACCGTTGCAGGAGACGCAGGCTACGGCAACGACACAATTTTTGGCGAAACAGGCAAAGACTTACTCTACGGCGGCGCTGGCGACGACTTTGTGTACGGCGGCGAAGACAAAGACACCATCTACGGCGAAGGCGAAAACGACAAACTCTACGGAGAAGGAGACACCGACCTAATCTACGGTGGCACCGGCGACGACGAACTCTCCGGCGGCGACGACCAAGACACCCTCATCGGCGAAGCCGGCAACGACACTCTCGCAGGCGATGCAGGCGACGACACCCTAGACGCCGGAACAGGCAACGACTATCTCTACGGCGGCACTGGCAAAGACACCCTAAATGCCGGCCTCGGCAACGACCAACTTTACGGCGGCGGCGATGCCGACATTCTCCTCGGCAAAGAAGGCGACGACAACCTCTACGGCGAAGCAGGCGACGACACCCTCGATGCAGCAGAAGGCAACGATTCCCTCTACGGTGGCGACGGCAAAGACATTCTCGATGCCGGAATTGACAACGACTATCTCTGGGGTGGTCAAGACGATGACACTTTATCAGCCCAAGCTGGCGATGACTACCTGTTTGGCGAAGGTGGCAACGACTCACTCAACGCAGCAGAAGGCAACGACAGTCTCTACGGTGGAGACGGCAAAGACATTCTTGATGCCGGAATTGGCAACGACTATCTCTGGGGTGGTCAAGACGACGATACTTTATCAGCCCAAGCTGGCGATGACTACCTGTTTGGCGAAGGCGGCAACGACAGCCTCGATGCAGCCGAAGGCAACGATTCCCTTTACGGCGATAGTGGCAAAGACTTTCTCAATGCTGGCGCAGACAACGATTACCTCTGGGGTGGTCAAGACGACGATACTTTATCAGCCCAAGCTGGCGATGACTACCTGTTTGGGGAAAACGGCGATGACATCCTCGATGCAGCAGAAGGTAACGATTCCCTTTATGGCGGCGATGGCAAAGACATTCTCGATGCCGGAATTGACAACGACTATCTCTGGGGTGGTCAAGACGATGACACTTTATCAGCCCAAGCTGGCGATGACTACTTGTTTGGGGAAAACGGCGATGACATCCTCGATGCTGGCGAAGGCAATGATTCCCTTTATGGCGGCGACGGCAAAGATACCCTGTTCGGCGAAGCTGGCAACGACTTATTAGAAGGCGGTTTCGGCAATGACTCACTCTTAGCAGGCGAAGGTAACGATACCCTTCTCGGTCAAGCTGACAACGACACTCTGTACGGCTTCGGTGGCGATGACATCCTGGAAGGCAACTCAGGAAAAGACCGACTCTTTGGGGAACTCGGCAACGATACTCTCAATGGCGGTACTGAAAACGATACCCTCGAAGGCGGTGACGGTAACGACATTCTGGACGGTGGTGATAATAACGACAGTCTGTTCGGACAAGTCGGTGATGATACGGTTATCGGCAACCGTGGCGATGACATTGTTGATGGCGGTTCCGGCAATGATTTGCTTCAGGGGAATCAAGGGCGCGATCGAATTGACGGTCAATCCGGCCTCGACACCCTCCTCGGTGGCGACGATAGCGACACTCTTTGGGGAGGAGACGACGCGGACAACTTGCTGGGAGAATCCGGCAGCGATACCCTGTTCGGCGGTTTCGGCAACGACCAACTCGACGGCGGCGAAAATAATGACAGCCTCTACGGGGAAGGTGACGATGATACCCTAGCTGGCGGAACAGGCGACGATTTCGTAGATGGCGGCACCGAAAACGATACCCTCTCCGGCAACGACGGCCGCGACAAATTATACGGCCGCCAAGGCAACGACTTTTTAGAAGG
>NZ_JAUBRC010000040.1:0-59006 GCF_036701635.1 Microcoleus sp. N9_B4
TGACTAATGACTAATGACTAATGACTAATGACTAATGACTAATGACTAATGACTAATGACTAATGACTAATGACTAACAAAACTCGTTTCCTTAGCTTCTAATTTAGCCCGATCGACCTCCTGCAAATCCCCGTGGTCTAAAGTCCAAAAGCGGTCGGCAACGCTCAGCAAATCGCTAGCATCGTGAGTGACAATCAACAAAGTCCAGTGACTTTTCAACTTACTCAACAAGCTTACCAACTGCCGGCGCATCGACCAATCCAAACCCGCCGTCGGTTCGTCCAAAAGTAGCAAATGCGGCTGCCGAATTAGCTGCACCGCCAGGGCTACCCTGCGCTGTTGTCCGCCGCTCAAAGCGTGGGGGGAAGCCCGCAGCGGCAAATGTCCGAGTCCCACTTCTGCCATTGCTTTGTTGATTTGTTCTTGTCCCAATTCAGGATGCCCCAGTCGCAATTCTTCTAAAATTGTGCCGCCGCAAAAATGCCTTTCTGGAAACTGGAATACTAACCCTCCTAATTGTTGCAAGTGTTCCGGTGTTAATTCCTGTTCCCGCCAACGGATGTCGCCGCTAGTTTTTTCCGCTAAACCTGCTAATATTTCTAATAGCGTACTTTTGCCTGAACCGCTGCGACCCACAATCAGCCCCATTTGCTGCGAGGGCAGTTCTAAGTTAATATTTTTCAGAATAGGATTCGGACAGGCGGTAGGATGATATACTAAGTTTTTTAGATAAAGCATTAACGGCAGTTGTTAGTTGGCAGTTGTTAGTTGGCAGTTGGCAGTTGGCAGTTGTTAACAGTTAACAGTCAACAGTCAACAATCAGAAAAATAGTTATTGTTGGAGCGGGGAACTTCGGGTTGTGCTATTGATAGTTAAGGCTGTTTTTGGCTGGGATCGATCGCAGACAATTATTTTACATAAATCTTAACAAAATTTTTCTTTTTTTTTCAGGATTGGCGTTTGATTTTTCTGTTTTTTCATGGTATATTCTAATAATGGAAATCTGTCCTTTAATATATTACAAGCCACACTCCCATTATTAAAATATACCTCAACAACCACAAAAAATCAAGCAAATTTCACTCTTTTTTTGGTCGCGACCCGAGAGTCTGAAAATTTAACTCTCTTGTTTCTAGTTTACAGTATATTCCATTGAGAGAATTGACGATGACGAAAACCCCTTTAGCATCGCTGGGCAAGCAAATGTTAAGTTCTAAACAGACAGTGCGGGCGATCGCCTGTGCAGGAGCGATCGCCCTCAGCATCTGCATTAACTCCGCAGTAGCGGGCGATCCCTTTCGCAGCAGCAACCCGCAGGCGATCGGGCCCAACACCGAAACCGCTTTCAAAACAATGTTTCAGCAAGGAAACTACAAACAAGCAAAAACTCAAATTCAACAAGCACTATCAGCCGAACCAAACGAACCGCTAGCCTATGCAATGGCAGCTTCTCTATCCTACATCGAGCAGGACTTAAACTCGATGAATTCCTACGCACAAAAAACCCGCGAAGTCGGCGAAAAATTGACTAAAACTAATCCATTGCGCGGCAATATTTACACAGCAGCAGGTCACTTTCTAGAAGGGGCGAACATTATAGCCAAAGAAGGAACAGCCAAAGGCGCGCCCCAAGCACTCAACAAACTGCGAGTAGTATTTCAATACCTAGAAGCCGCCGATAAAATAGCGCCCAACGACCCCGAACTTAACCTGATCAAAGGCTACATGGACTTAATTCTAGCCACAAACCTGCCCTTTTCCAACCCCAACGAAGCCATTCAAAGACTCGAACAAAAAGCCTCTCCTCGCTACTTAGCTTATCGCGGCATGGCAGTAGGCTATCGAGACTTGAAAAAGTACGATCGCGCTTTAGAGTTTGCCAACAAATCCCTAGCAGAAACACCCAATAATCCCGAAGTTCTTTATCTAAAAGCACAAATCTTGTTCTCCCAATCCCAGGGGAAAGACAGCAACAAAACCTTACTTGAGGAAGCCCGAAAAAACTTCGACGCAGCCTTAGCAAAACCCGACCAACTGCCGCGCAGCTTAGTAGCCGAAATCTTCTTTCAGCAGTGCAGAACCCGCAACCGTCTCGACAGCAAATCTCGCGCCTGCGACCCGATGCGCGATAAAATTAGAGATGCAGATGGAGTCTGGGGGCCGACCGCCTTACCACCACTATAAAAAAAGTCAGAGGGGAAGTCAGAAGTCAGGAGTCAGGAGGAAAATTTTTCCTGTCTCCCTCTCTCCCACTTTTCCTCTCTCCTGCAATTCAATTCCTGCAATTCCATTCCCTTTCTTTGATAAAATTGATGCAAGTAGAGTTTCGCGAGTTTAACCCCTTTGACCTCTGGATTTGGCTGAAGTTCAGCAACGTGCCTTCAAACGGTGAAAAACAGTATGTTGAAGAAGTGTTTGACTCTTGGTTTTTCTTGGGAAAACTCGGAGGATTTAATGCGGAAAATTTGCAAGTTCAAGATGAAGGCTTAGACATCAGTGATATGAATTACGATGTTAATCTAGCCGACCAAAGCATGATGGCTTTGATGCACAATATGGGAGAAATGGAGTATCAAGGTTCTTGGGCTCGCTGCTGGTTTGATTTGGGCACTAGCGATGCAATTGGCCTCGATGTTTTGATTAATGTTTTCCAGCAACTCAGCAAAGAATTCGTAACGATTGAAAAACTCATTATTGGCGGGGAAAATACAGACTGGCCCATTGAAAATAGGAGGAGCAGAGAGGGTTTTGCCGCCGATAATTAAACGTTGGCACGACACGGATGACACGGATACACGGATAAGGACTGATGATTGCTGGCTAATATAGGCATTACGCACAGGTAGTCATTAACCGGGTTTTTGGCATCATACTTCGTTACAACCCGCATCAACGGCAAAAAAACTGCTGGTTGGGCGAAGTCGAAACCCGGTTTCTTTTGTTTTGGTGTTGATGCTTCATGACTGATGACTAATGACTGATGACTAATGACTGATGGCTAATTATGCAAGGTAAAATTCGCGTAATTGTTTTAGGATTAATTCGACGGGGCGATCGCATTTTCGTGTCAGAATGCGAAGATCCGGTCAAACAAGACACATTTTACCGAGCTCTGGGCGGTGGTATAGAATTCGGAGAACACAGCATCGACGCTTTGCAAAGAGAGTTTCAAGAAGAAATTAAAGCCGAGTTAACAAATATCAAATATTTGGCTTGTTTGGAAAACTTATTTGTTTATAATGGCAAAGCCGGACATGAATTAATACAACTATACCAGTGCGATTTTGTTGATTCCAAATTTTATGAATTGGAGAGTCTGGATTTTGCAGACGGAGATGGGGAACATACTGCATTTTGGATGCCGGTCGAGCGCTTTCGATCGGGCGAATTGCGCCTAGTTCCCGACAAATTTATCGACTACTGCGAAAGCTAATAACTCAACCAATACCAAAAAACAAATACCTGATATGGGAGAATTACACCTAAAATATTTGCCGTAGGGGCGGGTTTCACCCGAAATATTTGCTATAACTAACAGGATGAATAAACCCGCCCCTTCCTTCTTCCGCCCAGCGCGTTACATTTAACTAGCGAAAACTAGGCAGAGTCCGCAACACCTCATAGAGAAGAGAGTTAATAAAACCGAGGGCGATAGCCCCCAGCAAAGCACTCCAAATTCCCCACCGCAAGCGAAACCCTTCGACTAGCCAAGCCGCCAATCCAAACATAGCAGCGTTGATAACAATCGCAAACAAGCTAAAAGTTGGCAACGCAACTAATCCAAAATGTCTAACAAAAAGCGGCCGAACCAAAGCATTCACCAATCCAAAAACCGCAGCCGCAATCATCGCTTTTCCAAAACTGTCAATATCCACCCCGATGGGCAACTTGGAAATAATAAAAAAGCTCACCGAAGTTACCAGCCAAGCAATTGCCACCGAAAAGATGTCGATATTGTCGATATTCATGTGGCAATCTCCTCGAAAAAAAGCTAAACATTAAATAGGAACAACAGCACATCCCCCTCTTGTACAACATACTCTTTTCCTTCACTGCGAACTAAGCCTTTTTCCTTAGCCGCTTTCATCGCGCCCGTAGCAACCAAATCTTCATAAGCTACAGTTTCGGCCCGGATGAAACCCCGTTCAAAATCAGAGTGAATCACCCCCGCAGCTTGCGGTGCTAACATTCCCGCGATAATCGTCCAAGCGCGAGTTTCCTTCGGCCCGCTAGTAAAATAAGTCCGCAAACCCAATAATTCGTAAGTAGCGCGAATCAGAGATTTCAAGCCACCTTCTTTTACCCCCAAAGATTCTAGGAAATCCGTTCGTTCTTCCTCTGATAACTCCACCAATTCTGACTCAACTTGCGCCGAAACTATGACAACCTTAGCATTTTCTGCTTCTGCTATTTCCCGTACTTGTTCGACATAGCTATTTCCTGTTGCTAAATCGTCCTCAGACACGTTAGCTGCATAGATAATCGGCTTGTTTGTCAGTAATTCCAAACCTTTAACTAATTCAGATTCTTCATCTGTGAAACTGTACTGCCGCGCTGGTTTCCCCGCATTCAAAACTGCGACTAATTTTTCGAGTACATCCACTTCGGCCTGAGCTTCCTTGTTGTTGCGGGCCAGCTTGCGAGTGCGATCGAGCCGGCGTTCAATTTGAGCTAAATCTGCTAGAATTAATTCGAGATTGATAATGTCAATATCTCGGATCGGATCGACAGAACCCGCAACGTGAATGATATCATCATTTTCAAAACAGCGGACAACGTGGACGATCGCATCCACGGCGCGAATGTGAGACAAAAACTGATTTCCCAGTCCTTCCCCCTGACTCGCCCCCTTCACCAAACCCGCAATATCCACAAATTCCATCCGCGTCGGCACAGTTTGCGCGGAATTGCAAATATTGCTCAGCACCTTCAACCGTTCGTCTGGTACTGCCACGATACCCGTATTTGGCTCGATCGTACAGAAAGGAAAATTAGCAGCAGTCGCCTTGGCATTAGCAACCAGAGCATTAAACAAAGTAGATTTGCCAACATTAGGCAGTCCGACAATTCCGGCAGTAAGCATAGCTATTTAGAAACATATCACTGTTTCAAAATATCATAAGCAATAGCAATATATCTGACTTGTCCCTTCTAACTTCTACAGCTAAGCTTGAATAAATATCGAACTTGAGGTAGATGGCTCAATGGTTAACAAGTAGTTAAGCAAAGTAACGATCGCTGCGGGGCTGTCGCTGCCCCTGTTAGCGCTGACAGCAGCTAGCGTTTTCGCTCAGATGGTCAAAATTTCGGTGATTAACAACAGCGGCAAGACGATGACAGCCGTTTATATGTCTCCTCCCGATAAGGATACTTGGGGAGAAAACGAGCTAGATGCCCCGATTCCCGATCGGGAAAAGGCAGATTTTGAGTGGAATCAAGCTGACTACGGCGGCTCGGATGCGGGCTGTGTTTTCGATGTCAGGGCGGAATACTCTGACGGCAAATCCACTGATTTGGATGCTGTTGACCTTTGTAAAGAGACTGCGCTTAACTTCAATTAATCGATAATTTAGGCAAAAACCGAGTTTTTTCAAGTCTGATATTCATCAAAAAGATTGGGGACTTTGGAGAAAGCCGGTTTTTGCGATCGACCTTACAAACAATCTTAAATTTCGCGATCGACTAAAACATAATTTACACAGGTTCAGGGATTGTCTGAGGAATAGGCCCGGGCACCGTCTGAGGAATTGGAGAGGGTACAGTTTCCGGCACCGGTTCGGGAATGGGCTGGGGAATTGGCGCAGGTACGGGCTCCGGTACTATCCCGGGAATCGGTTCGGGAACGGGGCCCGGCACTGGTGGCGATGCGGGTATAGTCGGCAGCCCCGGTTCGGTACTGGGAATCTGCGGGCCGGGAAATGGAGTAGGGTTGGGAAAAATCATGTTAGTGTTTTGCTCGCTAATAGAGATATTTCAAAAACATTGGCTCGGCACTCCTAGCTATATTTTGTAAGAAAAATAACTGAGTTGTGGCCGTGTTTTATATCATAAAAATAAACTAAAAATGGCGACGGAGACATCTATCTAAATAACTATAATTAACTGTTACTTCCGTAGAAAATTATGCCTTTGGTATTAAACTAAGTATGTGGTTACAAATAAACATTAGATGGCGAGGGCGCGTGAGTACAGAAATAAACTGTGTGAGAGTAAAGACATTGGCTCAACGCGCCCCTACAACAAGATACTATGGTTTTTTCATACCGCTCTACTTAGATATCCAATACAGCAATCAGGATTAAGCGTGTCACCAGCAAACTCTCAACAACAAACGCCTCTATTAGATGCCTTGCGCGATCGCACAAATCACCCACACGCCCCATTTTATGCCCCCGGACATAAACGCGGACAAGGAATCTCAGGGCCGCTAATTGACTTATTCGGTGCGGCAGTATTTAGATCGGATTTGCCCGAATTGCCGGAATTAGATAATCTCTTTAACCCAGAAGGTGCAATTGCTGAAGCTCAAGACTTAGCTGCCGAAGCTTTTGGAGCCCAATCAACTCGGTTTTTGGCCAACGGTTCGACTTGCGGAATTATCGCCGCCATCTTAGCAACTTGCGGCCCAGGCGATAAAATTATCTTGCCTCGAAATATCCACTCCTCGGCGATTTCAGGTTTAATTTTATCCGGTGCAATTCCGATTTTTGTCAATCCAGAGTACAACTCGGATTGGGATATTGCCAACAGCATTACCCCACAAGCTACAGCCGCAGCCCTAGAACAACATCCCGACGCCAAAGCAGTAATGATAGTTTACCCAACCTATCACGGCGTCTGCGGGGATTTGCGGGCGATCGCCCAAATTACCCATCAATACAACATACCGTTATTAGTAGACGAAGCTCACGGCGCGCACTTTAACTTTCATCCAAACTTGCCAGAACCAGCACTATCAGCCGGCGCCGATTTAACAGTACAATCAACCCACAAAACCCTTGGTGCAATGACACAAGCATCGATGCTGCACGTCAAGGGCGATCGTATAGATATCCAAAAATTAAATAAAGCATTGCAGTTAGTACAATCTACCAGTCCGAGTTACTTATTATTAGCATCCCTAGACGCCGCCCGCCAACAAATCGCACTCCACGGCAAAGAATTAATGGCGCAAACTTTACAGCTAGCAGAAAAAGCGCGATCGCGCATTAGTCTAATTCCCGGCTTATCAGTTTTAGAACCGTTAAATACACCTGGTTTTGCAGCATTAGACCGCACCAGGCTAACAGTAAAAGTATCAGATTTAGGAATTACAGGATTTGCCGCCGATGAAATTCTGCACTCTCAACTCGGCGTCACCGCAGAACTTCCCATGCCCCAACATTTAACATTTATTATCAGCTTGGGAAATACAGCATCAGATATTGACAATTTAGTTAAAGCTTGTACTTTTTTAGAAGGAAGAAGGAAGAAGGAAGAAGGAAGTTCGGCAACGGATTCTGTAACGGATGTAACGGATGCAAAGGATGTCAGGAAGAAGGAAGAAGTCCGAAAGAAGAAGTCCGAGAGAAGAAGTCAGATGTCCGATGGAAGATTTGCCCAATCTCCCAATCTCCCACTCTCCCACTCTCCCCCTCTCCTCTCCCCCCGCGAGGCTTTCTTTTTTCCAGCGGAAACAGTACCTGCAGACAAAGCAGTCGATCGCCTGTGCGCCGAACTCATCTGTCCCTACCCCCCAGGAATACCAGTCCTGATGCCCGGTGAAATCATTACCCCAGCAGCCGTTGACTACCTGCAACAAATCCTTGCCGCCGGCGGAAAAATCACAGGTTGTAGCGATAGAAACCTCCAAACTCTCAAGGTTGTGCGACAGTAAATATTAAGGCTTGGGGGAAATTGGGAGAATTTCTACTTCTTCCACGAGTTCCAACTGCCGTCTTGCTTCACTCAAAAATCAAAAATCAAAAATATAACTATGCTTTGGCCCTACGTCACTCCAGGCATCCCGGATGACTTATTTGAACGTTTACCGGGAATTCCCATGAGTAAGCGAGAAGTCCGACTGCTGTTAATCTCCCACCTGCGGCTGCAAGCAGATTCAGTCGTGTGGGACATCGGTGCAGGTACTGGTACGATCGCCGTAGAAACAGGTTTGCTGTGTCCCAAAGGTCGGATTATTGCCGTCGAAAGGGACGAAGAAGTAGCAAGCTTGATTCGCAGAAATTGCGATCGATTCGAGCTCGACAACGTAGAAGTCATAGAAGGCAGTGCCCCGGAATGCCTGGAAAACCTGCCCCAACCCCCCCACCGAGTCTGCATCGAAGGAGGTCGCCCCATTAAAGCCATTCTCCAAGAAGTCTGGCGCTACTTGCAACCCCACGGTAGAGTTGTCGCCACAGCATCGAATTTAGAGAATCTTTACGCCCTTTCCGAAGGGTTCGCCGAGTTGCAAGTCCGCAACATTGAAGTAGTTCAGTCCGCCGTCAACCGCTTGGAGACTCGCGGCCTGAGTCAAACCTTTGCCGCCGTCAATCCCATATTTATTCTCAGCGGCGAAAAGCTGGATTAGAAGTTAGTTGACAGTTGACAGTTGTTATTGGTTATTTGTTACCCATCCCCTTCTAGGGTCTGCCTCCAATGCCCCATGTCTCATGCTTTTAGGCACTATGCCCATTCCTAAATGTAATTCTTAACCTTTTTTACGTTCAATTAACCTTCATACTTAGAATAAGGGCGACCATAGCTGGATTGACCCCCTGACTTGAGATATTGGATAACGGATGGGGGATGGGGGTTAGCTGTGCAAGGGATCAACTCGTGCTCTATAAAAATCCAAAATCCAAAATCCAAAATCCAAAATCGAATGATCCACCGCCGTCTGCAAGAGAAATTCATTTTATGCCTTGGTCTCGTATCCTGAGTGGAATAGTTGCGATCGCCCTTGCTTTGGGAATGATTATTATGGGCGGATGGTACTTCACCGTCGGCTTTGGAGTCATCGTCTACCTAGGCCAATTGGAATATTTTCAATTAGCCAGGGCTAAAGGCATTGCACCCGCTGCCAAAACTACTTTAGCCGTCAGTCAAGGGCTATTAATTACTGCCGCCCTAGCACCGGAACTCGTAGATGCCATGTTCCCCTTAGCGGGAACCTTAATCTGTTTCTACCTGTTATTCCAACCTAAATTATCGACGATCGCCGATATTGCCTCCTCAGTTTTAGGATTGTTCTACGGCGGTTATTTGCCCAGCTATTGGGTACGGCTGCGAGTCGGCCTCGACCCAGCCAATCTTGCTACAACCCAACTTTCGCAAGCAGTAGCAAGCAATTTGCCCGTTAACATTTACTCGCCGCCGTCTTGGACAACTTCTAGCCATATATCTTTAGGATTGACTTCGCTGCTGCTGGCTTTCCTGTGCATCTGGGCCGCTGACATTGGGGCTTATTTTGTCGGCAAATTCTTCGGGCGCACTAGCCTATCCCACATCAGCCCCAAAAAAACCGTTGAAGGTGCCGTATTTGGAGTTTGCGGCAGCATCGCCGTGGCAGCCGCTGGGTCTTGGTATTTACACTGGCCGGGGTGGCCGTATACTGGGGCTGCTTTTGGTCTGTTGATTGGGGTTGCTAGCCTGTTGGGAGATTTAACTGAGTCGATGATGAAGCGAGACGCCGGCGTTAAGGATTCGGGACAGTTGATCCCCGGTCACGGTGGCATTCTCGATCGCACCGACAGTTATGTTTTTACCGCGCCCTTAGTCTACTATTTTGTCACTTTACTGTTGCCCGCGATCGACTCTTTTTTAATTAATGGGTAATTGGGTAATTGGGAATTGAGAATTGGAAATTGGGAATTGGGAATTGGGAATTGGGAATTGGCCAAACAGGGCATGGGGTATGTATTCCAAGGCACTACCGAGGAACCAGATTTAAAGTCAACTGTCAACTGTCAACTGTCAACTGTCAACTGTCAACTAACTAAGGTAAAACTCTAATTCCCCCCCGACAAACAATCTCCCCCGGACTCAAAATCAACTCTTCTATCTCAACTTCCGGCCCAAAATCAATTTTAAAACCATTGAAATCACTGCTCTTTAATTCTCCATCCATTTCGATTTCGGGTGATTCAAACATCAATTCGCGACCGCTGGCTATCCGCAAACCAGTCCGCAATACCAAAGGAATTTGCCTACCGCCAGCGCGCAAAATTGTCGCCGAAAGCGTCAATACACCCGCCTCAATTGCGATCTGCGAATTTTGCAACTTTAGCGACTTTTCCCTATCTGTCAGCGGCAGCATAGGCAGCAAAAATTCGCTCAAAGCATCAGCCAGCAAAGGCGCTTTCAGCGACGCATTCAAATCCGCCTGACAGAGCCTCAAAACGCCTGTCACGGGAACGGATTCCAGGAGGCGCAGGGGTTGGCCTTTGAGAGCTTGACCGAGGTTGATGCGAATGCCACAGCCCTCTATGGCAACTTCAGTTAGGTGTAGTCCTTTATACACAGCACCGAGCGCGGCAGCCGTGACTTTGGGGATCGCACCGCTGAAGATTTGTCGATCGCTCCCCTCAATTTTCACCTTCAAGTCGTCCACCTGCTGAACTTGCGATCGCAGCCACAACTGCACCGCCGGAGACAGCACCGCGCTCGCGATCCGGCTGCCTTGACTCGGCTGCTCGCCGAGATTAATAGTCCCACCAGAGCCAGCAGCGCGATCTCTATTGTCAAATTGAAGAGAGTTTCGATCGACAGTCATAAACAATTTCAGAATATAAACCTTAATATTCAAGCACATAAATTTAACTAGAACTTGCACATCTGGACTCAAAAACCCGATTTCTGCACAGATGTACCGCTGTCAACCTTTGATTTTTCTTAGAAACAGGGTTGATGAAAACCAGTCCGATTAACTCCAAAACCAAGCAGAAATCTGGCATCAGCAAGGCCAGAAGCAGAAAAATTCTCACCTTTCCCCCCTTGGGATCTTTGGGTAGTTCACGAGTTTTGCGATCCCGATGAAAAATTCGCGATCGAGCGTATAAATTTAACCAGTAGTACGGAATTTATGGTAGTGTTGGTTTATGGTCGGGTCAGACCCACACCTTTCAAACCAGCCGCAAACCAACGGTGCAAACCTGTGCCTGCCGCGAGTCTTTTCGTCGTAGTTTTTGCACAGCATTCAGGGTAATGCCATCAGGACAATCTGCACCGGGCACAAGGACAATCTGCACTCTTGCCGGGCGTCCTGTAATAATTGGTCAGCATTATAATTTATTCCCAACCAGGAATTGAGCATTGCTAGTACGGTTAATCAATTAACCGTGTCGTGTTTCCTCCCCACCGTTCGCTCGTTGGGGATTTCCACACTCCCGTCATGTCTGATGAAAGGCTGCAAAAAATCCTCGCCCAGTGGGGCATTGCCTCTCGCCGTCTTGCAGAACAGATGATTGTAGCTGGACGAGTCCGAGTTAATGGCAAGATTGTTCGCTTAGGAGAAAAAGCGAATCCCGATCGCGATCTCATCCAAGTCGATGGAGTCCCGGTGAAACCAACAGAGCGACCCGCAAAGGTCTATCTGTTGCTCAACAAACCGGCAGGCGTAGTTTCTACTTGCAGCGATCCAAGAGCCCGATCGAAAGTTCTCGACTTGCTGCCACCCCAACTACGCTCCGGTCAAGGCATCCACCCCGTAGGACGCTTAGATGCAGATTCCACCGGCGCCCTCTTGCTCACCAATGATGGTAAGCTGACATTTTGTTTGACCCATCCGCGTCACTCGATCGCCAAAACTTATCAGGTTTGGGTGAGCGGCGATCCCCCGGAACCCATACTGGAAGCGTGGCGTCAGGGCATCATCTTGTCCGGCAGAAAAACTTTGCCCGCGAAAGTTAAAGTTATCGATCGCGCGCAAGACCAAACTCTGTTAGAAGTCATTCTATCAGAAGGGAGAAACCGACAGATTCGGCGAACAGCCGAGCAGTTGGGATATCCCGTGGTTCGCCTGCACCGCACGGCCATTGGCCCGATCCAATTGCAGCCACCCGCAGGGCCAATCTTGCCACCGGGCTGCTACCGACCCCTAGAAGATGCAGAAATTATTTATTTATGGAATCTAGTCAACCTAACATCAATAAGCGTGCCAGTAAATTCCCCGGAGCACAGCATATGACAAAGAATTTATTGTTTTTATTCTTCAAAACAACTAAGCAGAAACTGCACTCCCAAGAGCCAGAAACAGCTCAGAAGAAGCTAGCGGAAATAGGGGCTCAACTCCGCCAGTACCGTGAACAGCAGTCGATTTGTTTGGACAAAGTAGCCGTGGTAACAATGATTCGGCGGAATCTGCTACAAGCAATCGAGGACGGTCAACTAGACCAACTTCCCGAACCCGTCTACACTCAGGGTTTGATCAAGCGCTACGCTGAAGCAATGGGTTTGGACCCAACTCAGTTTGCCGAATTTTTTCCGATCGAACCGCCGCCCCGATCGAGAACCAAGCTATCCTGGCAAGATGGGCCTCAGTTGCGGCCGATGCACCTGTACCTCTTTTACACATTTCTAATTATCTGTTCGGTCAATGTCTTATCTCATTTGATGAGCGGTTCTGTCACCGCAAAAAACGGTGCGGGAGCCGAAGAACTAGCGCTTGGGCAGCAAGAACAAGCTCGTTTAGCTGCTGAGGCATCGAGATCCTCACAAAATCAGAAACCGGATAGTTACGAGGCTGTCGAAGCAGTAAGAACCGGTCAAAATTTAAATAAATCTGGCAATAAACCAGTGATGGTTAGCGTCACTTTTAAAGCAGAATCGTGGATGCAGGTTGAAGTTGATGGTAAAACAGAGTTTGAGGGAATTTTGCCGACCGGGAGTGTTCGCACCTGGGAAGCTCAAAAGCAATTGGTAGTGGTAGCAGGTAACGCCGGCGGGGTAATGGTTGCTGTTAATAATGGACAAGCCGAACAACTCGGAGCTCCTGGAGTCGCCAAAGAAGTTGTTTTTAAAGCAAACGAACTCAAGCCTTCAGCACCGCCCAAGAATCAAGGGTAAGTATTAATTGGTAATTGTTAATGGGTAATAGGTAATAGCGGGCAGTCCACAGAGTTTAATTAGAATGTCCGTCTTGATGCACTCATTACCAATTACCAATTACCCATTCTATCAAACCCGGTTGCATCGGAATAGTCAAATCCAGTCAACAGTCAACCACTGATGGTGTAACCGGAATTGATAGGATTCATCTGCGTTAATCTGTGTTTATCTGCCTGTATCTGCGGTTAAAAAAAAGAGAATTTCTTAACCGCCCCGGACAAGGGATTGACGCTGATTCACGCAGATAAAGAGTAGAAAGATAGGAATAATTCCGATGCTAACAGATTTGATATTACCCATTAACAATTACCAATTACCCACTACCAACTACCCCTTCCCGACGATCAATGTTTATTAGGAGCGCGCCCGGAGATGTAAGTCATGGTTTTGAGCCGATCGCGCACTTCCCAATTCAAAGCTTCGGGTCGATAGCGCCAGCCCCAATTTCCCTCTGGTTTCCCCGGAAAATTCATCCGCGCGTCAGTATCTAAACCCAACAAATCTTGAAACGGCACAATGGCCAAATTAGCAATAGAAATCCAGCCCATGCGGATTAAAGACCAGTGAATCCCTTGGGGATCGATGCAGCCCAAATAACGCAAAACCTCATCTCTTTCGTAGTCTTGCAGTTGATTGAACCAGCCGACAGTCGTGTCGTTGTCGTGGGTACCGGTGTAAACTACGCAGTTGCGATCGTAATTGAAAGGCAAAAAAGGATCGCCCGGACCAGCGCCAAAAGCAAACTGCAAAATCTTCATTCCTGGAAACTCGTATCGATCGCGCAAAGCTTCCACTTCTGGAGTAATTACCCCTAAATCTTCAGCGATAATCGGCAAGTTACCAAACTTCTCGTTAATTAGATCCAACAAAGCTGTTCCCGGCGCTTTAATCCACTCTCCCTCGATCGCAGTTTCTTGTCCGCGCTTCACCGCCCAGTAAGCCTCAAATCCTCGAAAGTGGTCGATCCGAGTCACGTCTACATAAGCGAAAATCGCTTCAAAACGCTCAACCCACCACTCGAAATTATTTGCTTGCAACTTCTCCCAATTGTATACGGGGTTGCCCCACAATTGACCTGTATTGCTGAAGTAATCTGGGGGAACTCCCGCCATTAAAGCTGGTTCTCCGCTTGCTTCATCCAAGCAGAATGTTTCTGGATGAGACCAAACATCCGCGCTGTCGTGAGCTACATAAATCGGAATGTCGCCAATAATTTTAATGTCCCGCAGGTTAGCATAGCGTTTCAACTCCGTCCACTGGCGAAAAAACTCAAACTGAACGTATTTGTAGTAATAAATCTCAGCATTTAGCTGCTGACGCCACTTCTCTACTGACTCTGGTTTTCGACGGGCAATTTCTGGTTCCCAATTGTTCCAGCTAACACCGCCAAAGTGATCTTTTAGTGCCATAAATAAGGCGTAATCTTCCAGCCAATTCTCTTTGCTTTGGCAAAAAGCTGAGAATTCTTTTTGCTGGATCGGGGATGCTTTGGCTTTGAAGTTTTCGCAAGCTTTTTTAAGCAAAGGCACTTTCAGCGCGATCGCTCGATCGAAGTCTACATAATCCAGCGGAAATTCTGGCAAATTAGCGAAGTCTTCATCTCCGAGCAATTGCTGGTCCCGCAGCAGTTCTGGGTTAATCAGCAGCGGATTTCCCGCCATTGCTGAATAGCACGAATAAGGAGAATTGCCGTATCCTGTGGGGCCCAGCGGCAATACCTGCCAGTATTGCTGGTCGCTTTCAACTAAAAAGTCAATAAAGCGATATGCTTCTATTCCCATGTCTCCAATGCCAAATCGACTGGGAAAGGACGTGGGGTGGAGTAGCATGCCACTTGATCGGGGAAAAAGCATAATCTATCTAAAGATATAGGAATTTAACATTGACAATTTGACCTATCTTCCCTACTAATTAAACTTCGTAGTTTTGAGGGAGATTCTCAGGGCAAATTCTTTTGTGATTGTCTCATATTTTCTGCGATAACGTGCTTACCAAATATTTTTATAACACTCTACTCACAAGTCCTGAGTAGAGAGGAAAACATCACAATCCGAAGTTATGCGATCGCCCTGCTTTCACAGCTAGGTTTTTTAACCCAGGCTCGTTTGCTGCAACAAAGTATTTTGCTTGAGCGTACCCGGTTTCTGCTTAACCTTTAAATTTAACTTTTCTTGGGTTTTTGCCCCATCTCTCTGCAGTCGTAAATTGCTCACCAAGAATCAGCCATCACTTAAGCAGAGCCAATGCACAAATTAGCCGGCTGTTTTGTATCTCAAAAAACAGCCGGCTGCGAAATTACTGGTGATAATGCTTAGTTCATGCTTGCTTGTTCAACAATTTCTGCACTTGTTTGAGAGCTATAGCACCGACGTTGTAAGCAGCCCAGCCGCCCGCCAACAATACGGGCATCAATACTATTAGTATGCGGAAGTCAAAATCCATGAGTTCTCCTCCTAAAGTTTTTTAACAAATTCTCATAATCTATTTGTATCTCATTTTGTCGCCATTCTCTTGACTCTTTAAGCAAATATTCGGGATACGCAGGAGGACATCGCTCCGCAAGAATTGAGAGCGAAAGCGAAACTCCTGGGCGGGCGATCGGCTTTCGCTGCACCAATTATCCCACAATCTGTTTCGCAATCCCTTCCACCACCTTAGTTAGAGGGTCGTTAGGGAAGTGCAGCGCAAACACTCCCTTGCTGGCGAGCAGCATCATCTTGTCGCTGTGGGGCAGTACCCCTGCCACTGGGATTTTGTAAATACTCTCTACTTGCTGCTTCAAATCCTCGAAATCCAGCGATTCTGGGGCTTTGTTAATCGTCATCAAAATCTTGGGAACTTCTAATTTTCGGGCCACATCTACCGTGACAGCCGTTCCCTGAAAATCTTGCTGATCCGGACGCAGAATCAGCAGCAGGATGTCGGAAATGGTGATGCTGAGGAGGGTTTCTTCGTTGAGCCCCGGGTGCGTGTCTATAAATAGGTAGTCTAAGTTCAAAACCTCGATCAGTTCTTGAAAGCCGTCGGTAAGCAGTCCCACATCGTAGCCTTCCCGCAAAACTCGCGCTATTTCCCCTGCTTTAATGCTCGAAGGAATCAGGTAGAGGCTGCCGTTACTGGCTAATTTTGGCAGTAGCGAACTCACATTGTAGGCCGTATCTGCGATCGGACACCGGCCCCACAGGTAATCGTTTAGGCAGCGATCCATGTTGCTCTCGCTGAAACCGAACAGCACGTGAATCCCCGGTGATTGAATGTCTGTGTCCACAATGGCGACCCGATTTCCGCCGCGAGCGATAATAGATGCCAGGTTTGCTGTCGTGTTCGATTTGCCAGTTCCGCCCCGGTAAGAGTGGACAGAGATGATTTTGGACATGATCTGCGTATGAGGGTAAGAAACTGCGAGAACCCATTATGATGCAATTCTCGATGATGCAGTCGAGTTGTCTCTCATTCTTCCTTGCCCCCCAAATCCTCCTTATCTGTTAAACTATCAATTTTTTCATCTTTTATCATCTTTTGGGCGCCCCTCCGCTGCCGCATCTGTTTGGCTTTGGTTTGCAAATCGCTGAACTCGTCATCAGGTTTGGTTTCGGCTGAACTAGCCCCGCCGCCCGCATCGATCGGGACACCCGTTTTTGAGCCGCTTTCCGATTCAGTCACGGCGGCGCGCTGCTTCTGGTGTTTGGATTTTTCCTGCAACTGAGCTAGGTATTCGTCTGTCTGACTTTCGACCTTGGGAAGCTCTGGGGTAATGGCAATTATTTCTTGGGGTTGGGAAGGTGCTTTTTCAGAGGTTTCTTTTTTGCTAACCCTCAGTTTATCTTTCTTTTGCTGCAATTCTTTAAAGAAATCAGATTCTGTGATTTCTGCGACTTGCTGTTCTTTTTTTGCTTGGTCTATTTCAATTTTGAAGACTTGTTTTACTCGATCGCTAATTGCTTTCCCGTATCCGGCTTTATTAAATCTTTCTGCTGATACAATGCTACCGCCAGTTAAGATTAATGCCAAGGCTGGCGCTGCCACAGGCACCCACCCTCCCAACAGAAAAATCCCAAAGCTAATCGCGCAGCACCCGGACAGCACTGCTCCGAATGTCACCGTCAACTTCGCTGGGTGAGCCATCCGCGATGCCAAGGTTCCTCCGACAATTGACCATGCCGAAATCCACAGGATTTCTGCCCATTCCGGCCAAAACCACAACATCGGTCTGTTGTCTAAAACAGCACTCAAAATTTGGCTGACTACTTGTGCGTGTGCCACGATACCAGGCATGAATTGGTTGCTTTGCTGTCGCCCACTGTAAGGAGTATAGAAGAAATCTTTAACGGTTTCTGTTGTGTAACCGATGAGCACTATTTTATCTTTAACTAAATTCGGGTCAACTTTGCCTTCTAAAACATCCGTAATTCTGACTTGGTTTGCGACTTGCTCCCTGGAACGATAGTTAATTAATATTTGATATCCCCTGGCATCGGCATTTGTGTATCCTCCATCATGGCTTTCTAGTGGTTTTAATTGGGTTTTTCCCAGCCATAAAGATTGATCGGGTGCCATTTCGGGAGAAATTTTTTGCCCTTGCAGGTAGTGGAGTGCTATCTGGAGGTTGAATGAAGCTAAAACTTGAGAGTCGTCATTGCAAAGATGTTTGTCTACCGAGGATTTGCCCTCAATTGTCGGTGGTTTCATAAATAATAAAGCCCTGCGGAGTATGCCACCCGGATCGACTCCGAAATCTGCAAATCCCACCCGGTTTTCTGGCAGCCCCGGCGCAGGCGGAGAACCGGGATTGTCGGGGTTCCCGTCGGTGACTAAACATACCCCGATAATGCGATCGCTTTTTTGTAAAATTTTAGTTAATTCCTCGCGCCCGTCTCCTAAAGGTATGTCTCGCAGTACATCTAAACCGATGACTGCCGGCTGCATTTTGTCGAGTTTTTGTAAAATTTCAGCTATTGTGCGATCGGATATCGGCCACTGTTTCAGTTTCTGAATGTCTGCTTCGGTAATCCCCACAACTAGCAAACGCGAGTCTGGCTGTTCATCGGGACGCCACCTCACCATTTGGTCGTAAGCGCTTAATTCTACTGGTTCGAGTATTCCTAGCTGTCTGGCCCCCATCAAGGATAATGTGACTGCCGCGCTGGCAATTAATACAGACTTAGCCAATGCTAGTGATGGTTTATACATTTGACTCAATTGAGCCACTGCCGATCGAATGTGGTTAGATATTTTACTCATTATCCCAGCATAAAAGTTTGACTCGTTTCTGGAACAGCAGTTGTTTCACATTTTCCGCCTGCTGGAGACTTCCTCCATCTTAGAACACTCGGAAACTCCGACCACTTTGTTACAAAAATTTACAGTACGTGGCGAGGAACTGTATCCAATGATACTTGCGACCTAGGCCACCTGATTTTTCCGACAGAGAATCCACTTGCCACTCGAATTAATTAATGTTATTGATGATATGTCAAGGTTTAAATTGTGTATCTGCGCCCTCGACTAGCAGCTCAAAAATATTTGTCGCTATCAGCGAAGGCCTGTGTTTGGAATTATAGTGAAAGGTACAACAAAATGAAACGTTTTCTACATCGGGCTAAACTTGCGGTCGCCGTATCTGCGATCGCAGCTACCATACCCAGTTCACTTACACCGATGCGCGCACAATCTCAGCCGCTTCTACTGAGTCAAAATGTTAATTTCAAGCCTCCCGACGTAACAGCCCCGGCCGGCCGACAAGGAGGGACACATCGTGGCAACAAGCTTTGTCCAGCGGGTTTATCTATTACTCCTTTAGTGCCTCCAACTAATATTGGTTTAACCCTAACAGATTCTCCCACAATTTTTGTCTATATTCCTAACACCTCGCCCGCAATAGAGTTTACTTTGCTCAACGAAAAGGAGGACAAAGTGGTCTACGAAAAAACCTTTAAACTTGACAAATCGGGGATTGTTGGAGTTAGTATTCCTGCGACCGTAGACAACAACAAATCCCTTGAAGTTGGCAAGCGATACGTATGGTCATTTTCGATGGTTTGCGACCCCGAAGATCGATCGGCGGATTTAGTTGTTAAAGGGTTCGTGCAGCGCATAGAAGCCCAGGCAACTCTCAAGAGCGATTTGGCAGATCCCGACCCGATGACTAGGCTCAACGTTTATGCTCAAAATGGGATTTGGTACGAAACTCTTGCTACTTTAGCCCAAATGCGGCGCCAGACACCGGAGGATGTGAAGCTGACAGCCAAGTGGACGCAATTATTGCAGTCCCAAGGACTGGAATCAGTTGCAGCTCAACCACTGGTTGCGCCTCTTTAAATCTCGCTATTTCTTGAAGTTTTGTCGGTCTTCCGATGGCGATGTGAAAATTAACCCATTTACTCGATCGCGCCCGGGGTTAACACTCCGGGTTAAAATTAGAGATGCGATCTATAAATATTTCTACAAGTTGGTGGAAAAATGAAACGTTTTATACAATTTACTGCACTGGCGATGACTGTATTGGCGATCGCCGTTACTCTCCCCAGTTTGCTGACACCGATGCAGGCTGTGCCTGCACCCATGCTGCTGAGTCAGAATGTTAATTTCAAACCCCCAGATGTAACAGCCCCCGACAACAGGCAAGGGGGGACGCATCGAGGCTGTAAGTTACGGGATGGTTTATTCATTACTCCCTTAATACCTGAAAGCAATATTGGCTTAACGCTAACAGAGTCGCCAACATTGTTTGTATATGTTTCTCAACCGGCGGCTCAAGTAGAGTTTATTTTGCTAAACGAAGATGAATCGGAAGTAGTTTATGAAACTACTTTAAAAAATGACAAAGCCGGAATTGTTGGAGTTAGCCTTTCTGAGAAAGACCAGACAAAAAATATTGAGGTTGGTAAGCGATATGTGTGGTCGTTTGCACTAGCCTGCGATCCTCTGGAGCGTTCAGGAGATTATATTGTTAAAGGATGGATGCAGCGAATTGAACCCCAGGCAAATCTCAAGAACGATTTGGCAAATCCCGACCCTATGGCTAAGGTGATTGCTTATGCTAAGAACGGGATTTGGTACGAGACTCTTGCTACTCTAGCCGAAATGCGGCGCCTCGCACCCGATGATTCACGGCTGACGACCGAGTGGACGCAATTGTTGCAGTCCCAAGGACTAGAATCGATTGCCACTCAACCGCTAGTTCAGTCTTTTTAATAACGACTCTTCACCAATCATTGCTGATTGTTTGCACAGTCAATTCTTCAATTCTTCAACTAAGACAGCAGGAGTCCCGCACCAAACACGGTACGACCTTGAGTGACGGGACGAATGCGCGTGAGGCTCAAGAGCTGAACAAATTATCTATAAACGCAGACAGAATTTCTTCAATAAGTGATACAATCTTGTCATGAAACAAGTCCTGACACTATCTTGCAAGCTCCAAGTAGCGCCTGAGCAGTCCATCAAAATTGATGCAACCCTTCAGGCGTTCGCGAGTGCTTGTGAATATGTGAATCAAACTGTGTCGCCAACCCTGACAAATGAATTGGCGATGCAATCTTTGATATATCACGATGTCAGAGATATGTTTGGACTTTCGGCGCAGTGGGCAATCCATGCTATTAGACGAGTTTCTGGTAACAGAAAAACAGCAAAAAAAAATAGGAAATTGGTCAATAAATTTGCTCCTACTAGCGTCACTTACGATGCTCGTATCTTTTCTTTCAGGGAGAAAGATTGGACAGTAAGTTTGACTACTACTGGTGGTAGGGAGCGGTTTGCACTGGCTATCGGGAACTACCAACTTGGATTACTGAAAGGTCAAAACCCCAAGACTGCTACTTTGTGTAAACGCAAAAATGGTAGTTATTATCTCAATATTCAGCTTGAATCTCAGCCAGCCGAGCCTCCGCCAAGCGATCAAATTTTGGGCTGTGATTTGGGTAGGACTGATATTGCAGTTACTTCTGATGGAGATACATTTAGCGGCAAACAAATTACCAAAGTTAGAAATCATTATGCCAAGTTGAGAGCAAATATGCAGCGAAAAGCCACGAAAGGCACACGGAGCACTCGGCGTAGATGTCGAGAATTGTTGAAACGGTTGTCGGGCAAGGAAAAGCGCTTTCAGACATTGGTAAATCACACTATCAGTTACCGTATCGTAACGAAAGCTCAAAACAAAAATCAAATTATCGCTTTGGAAGATTTGACGGGAATTAGGGAGCGCACAAATCAGCAGCCACGCTCGAAAAAAGAGCGGAGAATTAGCAATAGCTGGGCATTCTTTCAGTTGCGCCAATTCCTAATCTACAAAGCTATAAAGCATAGCGTAAAGATTTTGTTTGTTGAGCCTAGATACACTAGCCAAATGTGCCACAAATGCAATCATATTCACCCTGTACAGGGTGAATCTTATAGAAACGGTAAAAAGTTTGCTTGTGGTCATTGTGGCTGGAAAGGTGACGCAGACTTAAACGGTAGCAAAAATATTGCTGCTATTGGGGCTTTCGTAAATAAGCCCGAAGGTTCGAGATTGTTTTGCAATTTGCAAGATCATTTCAGGGCTATTGAAAGCCCACACTGTACCTGTACTCAGGTCAGTGCTGGGTAATTTACTCCAGTGACCGAAAGCAGCCAGGGTACAAGCCCCCGTCTTTATCCTGGCACAACCAAAAAATAGTATCCGATAACAAGTCCCCGGATTCATCAGTGATATCAAATCCGTTAGCATCGGAATAGTAAATTCGAGTTGACGGTTGACTGTTCACTGTTCACGGCGTCAACAGTGAACAGTCAACCGTCAACAGTCAACATCATTCCGGTGTAACCGGAAATGATATGATATCGCTTTGTTCAATTCTCAAATTCTTCAATTCTTCAATCCAAAATCTAAAATCTAAAATCTAAAATCGATTGATGGCTAATAACTTTCCGACAATTCTAGCTCTTGATTTTGACGGTGTGATTTGTGACGGACTAATCGAATATTTCCAAACAGCTTGGCGTACCTACTGTCAAATTTGGAAACCAGTCGAAACAGTGCCCGATCCAGATTTAGCTTTGAGTTTTTACCGAGTGCGCCCAGCCATAGAAACCGGTTGGGAAATGCCGCTGCTGATCCGCGCACTACTGACAGGAATTTCCCCAGAGCAAATTTTGCTAGAGTGGCCGAATATAGTACCGTATTTGTTGACCGAAAATAATTTGAAAGCGCAGTCTGTCGGCGCTATGTTAGACGGATTGCGGGATAATTGGATTGCTGAGGATTTAGCTGGGTGGCTGTCTTTGCACCGCTTTTATCCAGGGGTTGCCGATCGGTTGCACTCGTTGCAGGAGAGTTCGGTGAAAGTGGCGATCGTCACTACAAAGGAAGGTCGTTTTGTGCGGGAACTTTTGCAGCTAGCAGGCGTAAAAATGCCGTCGGAGTTGATTTTTGGCAAGGAATACAACAAGCCGAAACACCAAATTTTGCGGGAATTTTTGGCAGCGTCTGGCAAAGATTCGACTATTTGGTTTGTGGAAGATAGGTTAAAAACTTTGCTGTCGGTGAAGCAGCAGCCGGATTTATCTCAGGTGAGGTTATTTTTGGCTGATTGGGGTTACAATACTTTGCCAGAACGGGAATCTGTGGCTCAAAATCCACCAGTTCAATTGCTTTCTCTGTCGCAGTTTGCCGGAGATTTTCCCGCTTGGCTGCCGATCGACTGTTGATGTTAGATTTGTTTACAGGTGGGATTTTTTTTCGCTTTTCAGAGTCAAAAAAAATCACAAAATTTTACATCTTTTTTGTTGACTTTTGCGGCGTAGACATGGTATTTTAATATAATGGGATGGTGGCAAAAATATTATTTTTGCCACCATCCCATTATAAGATAAATATAACAGAAATCCCTCAAAAAAGCAAGGCAATAGTCTAAAAAAAATGTTTTTTTTAGACTATTGCAGGTACTCTTGAACTCAAAAAATGGTTTTTTCACTATTTATGCGGGCGGGCACGAAGTATTTTAATTTATCAAACCGCGTGTATGACAAAAAACCAAGCTTCGGCACCCAAAGTTTGAAAAGTGTTTTGATAATTTCTCAGCTTGAAAGCTTTCTAATATTGAGACTTAAAACCCATGCTCGATTTAACTAAAGCAGCCAAGGCAATGCAGGGAATGAGCCAACATTTGAATGTGGAAGCGGCTGCCGCTCGCCAGCGTTTGGAAGTGGCTCAGAATTTGCTGGTAAAGGCTGCAGCGGAACAGGAAAAATTGGTGGAATTGCAAGAGAATTGGCGCGATCGCACTTTATTCAATGCTGCAACGCCGATCGAGCCATTGTCCGATCGCACCTACATCACCGCACCCCCCGCCGCCCACACAGTCTTCGCCACAGACGGATCGCAAATTTCCCCCAACCATCACGAAATAGCCTACTGCTACCTGCTAAACGTCGGCACAGTCATGCTGCACTACGGACAAAGCCGCCACCCAGTTTTAGACAGCGTGCCCGAGGTTTTCTACAAACCCGAAGACTTGTACGGTTCGCGACAGTGGGGAATTAGAACCGAAGAATGGATGGGATATCGGCGCGCAGTTTCCGAAGCAATTGCCTTAGCAGAAATGGGCTGCAATTGGGCAAAAGTTAACGACAATAAATTGCCCGCGCCAGCTTTAGCAATGGTAGACGGTTCCCTGATTTATTGGTTTTTGGAACAGTTACCAAGTGAAGCGCGCGATCAAATTTTGCTGCCAATTTTAGAATCTTGGGACAAGTTGCGTTTAGCAGGAATTCCCCTCTTAGGATACTTAAGCGCTTCTCGCAGCAGCGAAAGCTTATCTTTTTTACGATTTGAAGCTTGCACCCACGAAGTACCAGACTGCATGACAAATTGCCCAAACGTGGGATTTGCCGCCACAATTTCTTTCGCCGAAAAAGCACCTTGTCAAGAATTTGAACCTTTGCGCGATGCCATCTTGTGGGCAACAATCCTGTCACCGGGACAAAGAAGCCCTTTGTGGAAATCCCAAGCTCGAATTTTAGATTTGTACGGTCTTAATTCCGTCTATTTCTGTTACGTTCACGTCGGCACAGAAATTGCTAGAATAGAAGTGCCGGAATGGGTAGCACAAGATACAGCACAGCTAGATTTAGCATTAGGAATGATGCTGGCTCAAGTACACAAAGGAGGCGGCTATCCGGTGACGCTAGCAGAAGCTCACAATCAAGCGGTAGTCACGGGGGGTGATCGAAGTCGCTTTTTCGCTTTGTTAGAGCAGCAAATGATTAAAGCCGGCTTAAAAAATGTCGGAATTTCGTATAAGGAAACACGGAAGCGCGGCAGTATTGCTTAAAGTAATAAGTAGAGTAATCTTGGACGCAGAAACGGGGTTTTTACGGAAATACGGCATTTAAGCCTTTAACACAGATAAAAAACCCGGTTGCTTTGGGATTGCTGCGTAAGTTATGTAGAGTTAAAATAGAGTTAAAAATGTTATATGCCAATAGAACTAATTATCTTAATTGCTTCGTTACTTGTATCTTGGCTGGTGTTTAATTGGGCTTTTAAAGTGTTGAAAGCCAGCATCGGGACAGCGATTGCTTTAGCAGCAATTGTGCTGGCGATGCAGTTATTGTTTGGCATCGGCCCCAATCAGTTGTTTCAACATATAATTCACTTGCCCGAAACCCTGGGTAAAATAATTTCGGGCAAGTGAGCCGATTTGAGATTTTAGATTTTAGATTCTTTTAGATACCAGACTTGAAGAAGTCTGGTATCTGGGTATTCGGATAATTTTCCCTATTATCGATAATTCATCCGTGTATCCGTGTCAAAATCCGTGTCGTGCCTTCCTTCATATATTAACTTCCCAGCATTTGCAACTTGTACAAACTGGCATACAAACCTTCTAGCTGCAACAATTCTTCGTGGCTACCAGATTCTACTAACTGCCCGCGTTTGAGAACTAAAATACGATCGACATTTCGGATAGTCGAGAGCCTGTGGGCAATAATTATCGCCGTTCTGTCCGCCATCAAACGCTCTAGAGCTTCTTGAATTAAAGCTTCCGTCCCCACATCCAAACTAGCCGTTGCCTCGTCTAGAACTAAAATACTGGGATTGCGAATAGCGGCGCGAGCAAACGCTAATAATTGCTTTTGTCCCCCCGAAAGATTGGTTCCCCGTTCGCGCAATTGCGTATCATAACCTTGAGGCAATTGTTCGATTAAACGGGCAACATTAGTCTTTTCTGCTGCTGCTTGAATTTCCTCAATCGAGTAACTTTCTCCCAGGCTGATATTGCTCTTCACGTCACCAGCAAATAGAAAGCCATCTTGGATAATTACGCCTATGTGCCTGCGTAACTCTGCTTGAGGCAAATCCCGAATATCCACATGATTAACCAGAATCCGTCCTCGGCTAGGTTCGTAAAGGCGGCACAGGAGACGGATAATCGAACTTTTGCCCGCCCCGGTGGGGCCAACTAATGCTACTTTTTCGCCGGATTTGATGGTGAAATTGAGGTTTTGCAGGACATATTCGTCTTGTTTATAAGCAAACCACACGTTGTCAAATTGGATTTCTCCCGATTCAGAATTCTGCGATTTTGCATTTTCTCCTCCCCTTAGCAAGGTGGGGTTGGCGGGGGGTGATTGGGGATTGTTAGGCACTAAACGATATTCTGAACTTGCTGGATTTTGATGATTATCTGGCAATTCTCGATCGAACGGAGACAAGTTGTAAGCCGTTGCCTCTGGATGTCCAGTTATCAACAACGGTGAATAACCTGCCCTTCTTCCTTCTTCCCTCTTCCCTCTCCCTTCAAACATCCGTGTATCCGTGTCAAAATCGGTGTTGTGCCCTTCCTTCTTCCCGCTGGTTGGATCTTTAATTTCGATCGGTTCATTGAGAATATCGCTAATGCGTTCGACAGCGGTAAATCCTGCTTGAATTGCAGTGAATTTCTCAGCAAATTGCCGCAGCGGATCGAAGAGACGCTGAGCAAATAAAATGAATGCCGAGAGAGTACCGAAGTTAAGATTACCGGCTAAAACCCTTTGACCACCCATCCACAAAACGGCTGCAATCGCCACTAAAGCAATCCATTCTAATGTCGCAGATACGGCTGAGTCGTAAAATATAGTTTTGTCAACTGCTTTAATGTAGCGTTTATTGGTCACGCGAAACAATTGTGAATTGAACCTTTCGCGGCGGAATAGCTGCACTACGCCAATACCAGTCAGGTTTTCTTGCAGTTGTGCGTTTAGTTCGGAAAGTTCTTCTCTGGTATTGTAATTGGCTATGCGATATTGGTACTGGAAATAAACTATGACTGCGGTAATTGGTATCATCATCAGCACCAACATTAAAGCCAGTTGCCACTGCATGGTAAACATGAAAATGGCAATTACTAAAATTGAAAATAGATCGCTGACAATGCCGATCGCCCCTGAAGAGAAAACCTCTCCCAAAGCTTCTACATCGCTGGTGAGGCGAGTCATCAATTTACCGACCGGAGTGCGATCGAAAAATCTCACTGCTAGCGATGTGACGTGGGCGAACAAATCATTTCTAATATCTGTAGTAATTATTTGCCCTACTTTGGTAACTAAATAGCCTTGAAGTGATTGCAGTGCTAATCTAAGTGTTATAGTTAGCATGAGCAAAATAGCCAAAATATTCAATGCAGCAGATAGAGACAATCCCCGTAAGAATTCGTAGGTAGGTTCCGAGCGAATTACCGAAATTGCCTGTCCGATGAGAATGGGTTGAATTGCTCCTGAGACTGCTAGCGGTACTAATAGTGCGATCGAAATAATCAACAAGCGTTTGCTGCGGGTTGCGTAAGATGCCAACCTCATGAATAACCGCCAGTCTGTTTCCTGGCCGGATTTGTTTTTGGTATCTGCTACTGGTGAGGAAGTTGTCATCCGATTTTAGATTTTAGATTTTAGATTTTAGATTGCAGAAGCTATTATGCTGCTAAATTCGGCGGCTTTTTCTTTTTCTGAGGATATCGAGCTTTTTTTCGCGGCGCGGCTTGTAGGGCGGGCTGGCGAGATCAGTTCGATCAGCTTTGAGCAAAAAAGCTGTACAATATATCCAACTAATAATTGTAGCAAATAGAGTCAGTCAAATTAAGAAATCTTCTACAGATCCAGCAAATTATCCAACCATACAGCGCTCAGTCACCCATATTTATTACAATTGCGGATACCCGCTACTTGCCACTTTATGCCTTTAGACATAGAGTTTGCCACTGGTTTTAGTTACTGTGTCAAATGCTGGGTTTTTAAAAGGCAGTTCACTGCATTAAAGAGATTGATTTTACATTTAACCGTTGCCCCACGGAAATTGTATTAGACTTTTTGCTGATAAATTATGCACGAAATAGAGACAGCCCGATTGTATCTGAGACAATTTACGCCCGACGACTTAGATGACCTGTACCGCATCTACAGCGATCCGGAAATAATGAAATACCTCACAGGAGTTAAAACTAGAGAAGCAACACAAATCGCCATTCATACCATGCTCCAACGTTGGGAACAAAACAACTTCGGAATGTGGGCTTTAGTACATAAAATAGACCGTAAATTGATCGGTCGCTGCGGACTTGCTTTTCTGGATCAGACACCGGAAGTTGAGCTGGGCTATGCGCTAGACAAAGTTTATTGGAATCAAGGATTGGTGACAGAAGCATCTTTTGCTAGTCTCAACTATGGATTTAAAATATTAAATTTGGATAGAATAGTTGCGATCGCCCGACCAGAAAATATCGCCTCTCAGCGCGTGATACAGAAAGTTGGCATGAAATATGAAAAAAATGCTCGTTATTACGAAACTGATGTACTGTATTACTCTATCTCCCGAGAAACCTACGAGTCAAAAGTAGTTTTGTAGGGTGTGCATTGCACACCTTACTGCATTTAAATTACTCACATTGCAAATTGGCATTATTGCCTGCTGACAACTACGAAGTTCTTTGCAATTGCTTGTTAACTTTTTGAATTTTCTTAGCAAAATACTCTTGTCTGTGTCCCAATCTTTTAGCCACGTCCAACCCTTTTTGATAGGATTCCAAAGCTTTATCGTAAGCCTTCATCTCTTGATAAACTTGACCGATATTGTCATAAGTGTTCATCAATCCGTAGAAATTGTAAGCCCGCTCTTCTAACAGCAACTGCATTTGATAAATCCGCAAAGTCGGCTCCCACTGCTTTTGCGATCGGTAAAGTAAAGCTAATTTATCCAAAGCTTCACTAGCTTGGGCATACTGTTGAATGGGGACGGCTAAATTGTAGGCTTCCTGATAGTATTGAGCTGCTAAATTGATTTGACCTATGGTTTGGTAATCACTGGCGATCGCAATTTTGAGCGGTGGTATAGCGCTGGGATTTTGCAGGTTGACATACACTGATGCTAGTTTTTCCCTGGCTGCGATCGCCTTTAGGGGTTGTTTCGACTGCTGGTAAACGTAAGCCAACTGTCTCAGGGTATCTACCTCAGTTGGAGGAGTTACAGGCTGCGGCGGCGCACCGTTTCCCGCAACTACAGCAGAATTTTGCACAGCAGAATTAGCAGCAAATAAATCGCGGTTTTCCTGAATTAAAGTAGCCAATTCCTCATACACCGGAGCAGCTTTATCGTAACTCAACCAATTGATGTGAATTAGCCCGATCGCCTTCAAAATCTGACCTTCAGCCAATATATCTTGGTTTTGGCGCGCATTTTCGAGAATTTCTTGGTAAACTTCTACAGTCGGCCCTTTAGCGCGCACCTGCTGAAAAGCCGCAGCGAAGGCGGGGAGCAACTCAGTATTAAGTGGTACTTGGGATTTGACTTCTTTTTGAATTGCTTGCAACCGTTTGGTAATAAGCTGTAGTTCGAGGTTTTTACCGTTACTCCAAGCAAAACTTCCCACCCGACTCAAAGCAGCAATTTCCGCCGCCGGCCCCAGATACCTCCGCAGCCGCAATTCTCGGAACCAAATTTCAAAAGCACCAGCGCCGTCTCCAGCTTGCAGTTTAGCCGCTGCTTCTAAGTTTAACTCTTCCAAAGCCGCTGTCAGTTCGTCCCGCTGAGTGCTGCTCAAAGATTCGTTAGCGGGAGCTAGGGGATCGGGTGTGGTAATTTCTAGAGGATTAGGAGAAAATTGATCGAGGCCTGGTGGATTAGTTTGGGCGCTAGCAATAGAACCAGCACACAGCCACAAGAAAAGCAAGCACCCAATTGGCACAGAACTTCTCATTCTTAAAATTTTGTTGCCGCGATTCGGCATCTTTTCTGGAAACATCAAGTTTTGCATATCTACAAAACGGTATAAATTATGTTACAAAGATGGCACAAAAGCAAACTGTTCAACAAGAGCAACAAAATAAATGTCACCGCACTGAGCAATTATTGGGATTTAAAGACGCTGGGCGATCCTCTTCGTTGGCGTAGCCCCCGTAGGGGCGGGCTTCGCCAACGTATTTTACGCTTATTCAGTCTAGCCCTAATTCTCTTAACTGTTTGCACAGCTTGCGCCCCCCCTCCCGCAGTTGCAAAAGACCGCTCTTTTCCAGAAATGTCTCTAGAATTTTTGGGCGAGTACCAATTGCCAAAAATGAATTTTGAAGGAGTACCAGTCGGCGGTTTGTCAGGAATTACCTACGACCCCAAAGGTATTAGCGCAGTCACTTCCAAAGCTTATCGCTTTTACGCTCTTTCCGACGACCCCAGCGAAAACGGAGAAGCCAGATTTTACAGTCTCCGACTCGATCTCACATCAAGCGACCCAGCAAATATTCGCCTGAAAAAAGTTACCGTTGAAGGCGTTACCTCCCTCAAAAAAGCAGACGGTGAAACCTTCTCTTGGGGTTCCATCAATCCCGAAGGCATCGCCCTTTCTCCCCGCAACTCAGTATTTGTCGCCAGCGAAGGCGTTACTCATGTTGGCATCCCTCCTTTTCTCGGTGAATTTGACCTCAAAACAGGGCAAATGCGGGGAAATTTGCCGATACCAAAGCGCTATATTCCCGATGCCAGCGATGAAAAACAGCAGCAAGGAGTGGTGGACAATTTAGGTTTTGAATCTTTAACCATCGACCCAGAAACCTTTAGTCCGGGCGGTCTCGATCCGTTTCGTTTGTTCGCAGCTACGGAAGCGCCGTTAATGCAAGATTTAGACCCCGAACAGGCAAGCAAACTCCGTATTTTACATTATATCATCGTCGATAAAACGCCGCAATTAGTCTCAGAAAATCTTTACACTCTCGACCAAGTTCCCATGACTATTTTGAACGGTTTAACAGAATTAGTAACAATCGGTGGCGGTCAGATTTTGAGTTTAGAACGTTCTTTTGGGCTGTCGGGATACAGCGCTAGGATTTATCAAGTAGCGGTTGGGGCGGCTACAGATACTTCGAGAATTCAGAGTTTTAAAGGACGAGTGGGAATGGTAGAACCTGTTAGGAAAAAGTTGCTGCTAGACTTAAGCCAACTCGGAATTCCGCTATATAACTTAGAGGGAATGACCCTCGGCCCGCGCTTGCCCGACGGCAGCCAGAGTGTAGTTTTGGTCAGCGACGACAATTTTGATGAAGCGCAGAAAACTCAGTTTATTTTGTTGAGTTTGAAAACCCAAAATTAGTATTAGGACGCCTTATTTTTTAGTCCGCGAAGGCGGACTTCGTTTGTATAGCAGCGGTTTCAACCGCCGAGTGTTCAACAGAGTAATTAACTACCGCCAGTCATGCCAACTCGTAAGACTTTGCACTTGCCAGAAATCGAACTTTCCTACCTAGAATGGCAGCCAGAAACTGGGAAAGAAAAATCTCCCCGTTTGCTGCTGCTGCACGGTTTAGCAGATAGTGCGTGTGTCTGGACTAGCTTGGGCAATTACTTGTCCAACCGCTATCATATTGTAGCGCCCGATATGCGCGGTCACGGAGAAAGTAGCAAACCGAAAACAGGCTATACTTTTGAAAGTGCGATCGCAGATTTAGAAGCTTTGATGGCACATCTCAACTGGCCAGACGCCCACATTTTAGGACATTCTTGGACGGGAAAACTAGCACCGATTTGGGCGAGGCAAAATCCCGATCGCTTTTGCAGTATGATTTTAGTAGACCCCATCTTCATCACCAAACTGCCCGCCGCGATGAAACTCACGCTGCCAATTGTTTACCGAAAATTAGACTGTCTCAAATGTGTGGGCCCGTTTGCGACTTTAGCCCAAGCAGAAGCAGCAGCCAAACAATCGGGAGAATACGCAGATTGGAGTGACGTGCAGCAAAGGGTATTCCAACACCAAATCGAACAAAAATCAGACGGAAAGTGGGGCAGTAAATTTACGATTGCAGCCAGAAATCAGATATTTGCAGAAGTGATGAAAGTTGCCGGTTTAACTGAAAATATTGAGATACCGACTTTGTTCCTACAGCCGGAAAAAGGCGTAAATCGCATGGATTGGCAAATGCAGCCCTACAAGAGATACTTGAAAAATCTTACCGTTGCAAAAGTACCTGGGAATCACTGGTCTTTTTTGACTGAACCGGAAACTTTTAATCAAACTGTGGCAGATTTTTTAGAGGGTAGAAGACAGTGAATCTAGAAATTATCGCACATCGGGGATTTTCGGCGATCGCCCCGGAGAATACTTTAGCAGCTTTTGAACTGGCGATCGCCCGTGGAGCTCATTCGATCGAATTTGACATCCAGCTATCCGCCGACAACGTACCAGTGATTTTTCACGACGCAACATTAGATAGAATCACTGGAGTTTCGGGCAAAGTTAGGGAAACAACCCTGTCTCAATTGCAGACACTGAATGCGGGAAAATGGTTTAGCGATGAATTTTCACAAGAAAAAATTCCTACCTTAAAAGAATCATTAGCTATCCTCAAAAATGTTGACAAATTTCTTTACTTTGATGTCAAGCCGCACTGCGAGTGGTCGGATGCAGATGTCGCGGATTTTGTCAATACTTTGAAGGGCGAAGAAATCCAACACAAATGCGTTATTACCTCCTTTAACGAGGGATTTCTGGAACAAGTGCGGCGGCTATCTGGCGATTTGGCGATCGGACACATTGTTGCTAATCTAGAAGCATACAAAACTCAATTAGCTCAAGCTGTAGCCCATCAGGATAATTTGATTAGCAGTCTGTATCGCGTGTTGCTGGAAAACCCCGCGCTAATTCAAGAAAGCCGGAGTCAGGGAGTGGACATTGTGGCCTGGACGGTGGACGATCGAGCGGATATGCAAAAGTTAATTGATTTGGGTATAACGCGGATAGTCACTAATTGTTTGATATAATCTTTTTAACTTGATATCTTGCGCCATTATCAAGAACGGGCAAGATGCCCGTTCCACAAAACTCACTTAATAGATGAATTACTTTCGCAAAAGCATCCACGAAATGTCTGGCTATGTGCCGGGGGAACAGCCACCGCTAGGCACAAAAATTATTAAACTAAATTCTAATGAAAATCCCTATCCGCCTTCTCCCAAAGCCTTAAAAGTGCTTCAGGAAATAGACGGAGAAATGCTGCGCCGCTATCCAGATCCAACTGGCAAACTTTTCCGCATTGCTGCTAGTAAAGTTTTGGGAGTTGCTGAGGATTGGATTGTTGTAGGTAACGGCAGCGACGATTTATTAAACTTGATAGTTCGCGCTGTGGGGGAATCTGGGAAACAGATTGTTTGTCCCTCACCTACATATGTATTGTACCGCACTTTGGCAGAAATTCAAGATACAGAATTTGTTGAAGTTCCTTATCCCGACGACTACAAGTTACCAGTCGATTTGCTAATAGCAGCCCAGGGTGCAGTGACATTTGTAGCCTCGCCAAACAGTCCATCGGGAACAGCCATATCTGTTGCAGATTTGGAGAAACTGGCTAAAGAGTTATCGGGCATTCTTGTCATCGACGAAGCTTATGTAGATTTCGCAGAAAATAATGCTTTGGAATTGACAAAAAAGTACAGTAATGTTATAGTATTGAGGACGCTTTCCAAAGGTTATTCCCTAGCAGGATTGAGGCTGGGTTTTGCCATAGCAAATCCGGCTCTGCTGGCTGAATTAAATAAAGTCAAAGACAGCTATAATGTGGATGCTTTAGCCTATGCAGTGGCGACGGGTGCGATCGCAGATCAAGACCACAAAACAGCCAACGCCGAAAAGATTAAGGCTTCGCGAGCAAAACTAGCCGTTAGCTTCAAGGAATTAGGCTTTGACGTTTGGCCCTCGCAAACCAACTTTTTGTTAGTTAGGCCACCAAACGGCGATGCAGAAAGGCTCTATCAAACACTCAAAGTACGGGGAATATTGATTCGATACTTCAATCAGCCGCGATTGGAAGACAAATTGCGGATTAGTGTAGGTACTGATGAACAGAATCAAATCTTAGTTAAAACTTTGAAAGAAATCCTATAAAGAGCGATCGCACTAAAATTAGTTTGTAATGAGGAATGCAAGTCCTCAAATTTTTATGAGGACTTGCATTCCTCACTAGAAACAGCTTGATTACGGATAATTATTAGGATTATCAATAGCCAACCCTTCTGAATGAGCAATATCCAGCAATCTCTTGTCCGCCGAAACAAAAACCAGTTGAGTATCTGGCACGAAAAAACGAACGAGAGTAGATTGAACCCGCAAAGCTGACGCTAATTGCACAGAATCATAAGCCCGCAGCGGGTTTTGCATCACCAGTGCACCCGCTGTTTCTATCAAAGTGCGATCGACTTCAAGAACTTCATACTGGTTGTCAAAATCCGTGCGAAAATCTCCCATAAGTTGGTCAACCTCATCGACAGATAGACTACCCTCTCGTTGACGGCGTGAAAAAGCGCTGCATACCTCCACCCAAGTAATCTGAGAAATCGCGAGAAAGTTACCTGCTGCTGGAAGAGTAATTGATTGAATCCAATTACTTCCCAATTCGGGCACATACCGTTTAACCAAAGCGCTGGTGTCTAAGAAATAGGCATTTACCACGGGCCGCGATCCTCAATAACGATTTCAGAAAGAGGTTTCCCCACTCTTCCCTTCAGTTTTTCAAACAGTTCGCGCCGCTTTTGTTCTGCGGCTGCATCTAGCTTAAACTGTTTTGTTGGAAAAGGCACCAATTGCCCTTCTGTCATCATCTTAATCATCGACTTTTGGCGCTGCGACACTTCCGCTACAATTGTGATTTGCACAGTTTCCCCATCATTCAATGACAAAGGACTCAGGGGACGAAAAACCCCGTTTTCGTACACAGCAGCAATAGTTTCTGGCATAATTAGCCTCTTAATTAAATGCTTTGACTTATTGTACTTCTTTTAATTACTTCGTTGCCACCACAGCCAAATTCCAAGCCAAGCGCTTCATCAAAGGCAACTTCTTCAAAAAGCCATCCAACCCTTCTAGCCGAGAGTATTCCGGTTTCAATCTCTCTTGTTCAATGATAATCTTTTTCCAATAACGCTCCTCATTTGGATGCACTTTTTCTATCAAATAAAAGCGCAAAAAAATCCAAAGCGATGTCAGCCAAAACGTATCATAAGCCGTCTCCGAAAACAAAGACTTGACCACATTCACAATATTAATATCCAAAGGACTTTCATCCTCAGTCCGCACCTCAGTTGCCATCCTGCGGTAAACATTAATCACGGGATTGTGCTTCATCGGGTCCCAAAAACAAGCTTTACCCCCAGGCTTCAGCACGCGGTGCATTTCGCGAATTGCCTTTTCAGGTTCCGGTAAATGGTGCAGCAAATTAGAAGCGTAAACAATATCAAAACTATTGTCCGGGAAATCCATAGCCATTGCATTCACCGTGCAGCCGTCTATTTGGACGCCGTTTTTCTCTGCCAATTTCAGAGCAACTTCTACCATGCCCTGAGAATAGTCAGCCGCCACACAATTCGCACCTTTTTTGGCAAAGTAAACGCTATTTTCTCCCGCGCCGCAGCCTAAATCTAACAGGCGTTTACCTGTAATATCGCCCATTTGCTGGACGATAAATCTATTTTCTGGGGCGGTACAAGCTTCAAAGTAATCATTAACTCGAATGCCGTCAATATCGATTGTGGATGCCCAAGCATCGTGGAATTGCCGCTCTTTTTTTAAAGTTTCGTCTTGCATTTTTCAAGAGTTGGTTATTAGTAAAAAAAGTAATTTTAAACCGCAGATAAACCCGGATAAAGGCAGATTAATTGAGATTTATCTGCTTCGATCTGGGTTCGTCTGCGGTTTGTTTCAAGAAAAATGGCTGACAATAAATTTATCAGCGCTGTGCTTTTGCAACAACTTCATTTCTGATCAGATTTGGCTGTTCCGAGGATTTTTCAGTAGTATGCTGCAAGGCCTGATACAGGCGATTTAAAGCGCTGATGTATGCTTCTGCCGACGCTACAATAATGTCGGTATTTGCTGAGTGACCGGAAAATACTTTGCCTTCGTGGCGCAAGCGAATTGTTACTTCGCCGATCGCATCTATGCCCGCTGTTACCGACTGTACAGAAAACTCGATCAACTCGTTCGGTACGTTTACCACCCGGTTAATTGCCCTGTAAATCGCATCCACAGGCCCAGTGCCGATCGCAGCATCGGTCAATTCTTCGCCCGCCGGATTCCGCACCGTTACGGTTGCTGTCGGGCGAGATTTGTCGCCGCAGGAAACCTGCACCAATTCTAACCGGAACAGTTCCGGTGCTTGGTGCACTTCATTATTGGCGATCGCCTCTAAATCCCAATCAGTAATCTCTTTTTTCTTGTCTGCCAAATCTTTAAACTTGACAAAAGCCTTATTTAGCTCATCGTCGGCCATTTCAAAACCCAACTCTTTCAAGCGAGTGTGAAATGCGTGGCGGCCGGATAATTTGCCCAAGACGATTTGATTTTCAGTTAAGCCGATCGACTCAGCGTCCATAATCTCGTATGTCCGCTTATTTTTCAGCACCCCATCTTGGTGAATTCCCGACTCGTGAGCGAAAGCATTTGCTCCGACAATCGCCTTATTTGGCTGCACCAACATCCCCGTCAAAGTGGAAACCAAGCGCGAGGTTTTGTAAATTTGGCGCGAGTCAATATTTGTCAGCGGTTCCTCAGAATCCGCAGGCCTGCCCAAGAACGGATTATAATATTGGCGCCGCACGTAAAGGGCCATTACCAACTCTTCCAGAGCTGCATTTCCCGCCCGTTCGCCAATCCCGTTAATCGTGCATTCTAACTGTCTGGCGCCATTTTTCACAGCTTCCAAAAAGTTAGCAACAGCCAATCCTAAGTCATTGTGACCGTGAACCGAAATAATTGCGCGATCGATATTCGGCACATTTTCCTTAATTCCCCGAATCAAAGCCCCAAACTCGCTCGGAGTCGTGTAGCCTACAGTATCGGGAATATTAACAGTAGTCGCACCGGCGGCGATCGCCCGTTCTAGAACCTGATACAAAAACTCCGGTTCCGATCGACAAGCATCTTCCGGTGAAAACTCCACATCATCCACAAAAGACTTAGCGTAAGCCACCATTTCCGGCACAATTTCCAGAACCTCAGCCCGCGTCTTTTTCAGCTTATATTCCAAGTGAATATCGGACGTAGCCAGAAACGTATGAATTCGCGCATTTGCTGCTGGTTTCAGAGCCTCGGCTGCTGTTTTAATATCCTCCTTTCTCGCCCTCGCTAAACCGCAAATTGTCGGCCCATTTTCTGTGCCAACCGATCGGGCTATTTTTTGGACTGCCTCGAAATCTCCCGTGCTGGTGAAAGGGAAACCCGCTTCAATCACATCCACGCCCAATCTCGCTAACTGGCGAGCGATCGTCAGCTTTTCATCCACATTCAGAGATGCACCCGGAGATTGTTCTCCGTCCCGCAAAGTCGTATCGAAAATAATAATCCGGTCTTGACTTGGTTGAGTTTTCATAGCTCTAAAAAAGTGTTTTCCTGATTTTTACTTGTCCGTTTTTCTGGATTTTTAGCCTCCAGTCACCAGTCCCCTGTCTCACGCCAATAACGAATAATTAATAACCCATAACCCATAACTACTGACTAATGACTGCTGACTAATGACTAATGACTAATGACTAATGACTAATAACTACTGACTAATAATCCATCTTCTCGATATGTTCCCTAATTTCATTTAGGTCTATATACCTATCTGTAGCATTTCGTAACTCTCTAGCAATCATTCCTTCGGTTGATACCACAGTAATATGAGTATTTTTCGATCGCAGTAGCTCGATCGCCCGCTCAAAATCCCCATCCCCGCTAAACAGCACAACTTGGTCGTATTGATCCACGGTATTAAACATATCAACCACAATCTCTATGTCTAAATTAGCCTTTTGAGAATATCTGCCCGAAGCATCGTCGTAATATTCCTTAAGAATTTTAGTGCGAACCGTGTAACCTAGACTGATCAAAGCATCTCGAAATCCCCTTTGATCTTGGGGGTCTTTCAGACCCGTATACCAGAAAGCATTGATCAAGATGACATTCGGCTGCGAAGTTTTGAAATATTCGAGCACCCTGCGAGGATCAAAAAACCAACCGTTCTTTTGTTGAGCGTAGAACATATTGTTCCCGTCCACAAAAATAGAAAGGCGGTTCATTAAGTTTGTCATAGAAACTTAGACCTAATAATTGTAGAAAGAAGTTAATCTAAATATCACATTTTAGCAACATGGAGCTAACTGAGGCAATAGATTAGACTTCAGAAAACTCCATCTCCCCAGTATTTCATATTTTCGGCTCTACCGCCAGAGGGTTCTTTTAACCCTGCTTGCATTTGAGCGAGGGGCCCTCACAAACTATACGCCTAGTAACTCAATACCGGCTGCCGTGTCAAGGTTAATTGCGCCTTCAAACTACCGCGCCCACCGCCCTACCGCCAAGCAGGCATACGCCCAGCGCATAGCAGTAGATTTTGCTCCCCTGATTTCATAGCGCAGACTACCTCCGCTTAAGCCTTTTTGCTTTCAAGAGCCCAGCGAGCTAACTCTGTCCGGTTGTGCAGACCTGTTTTGCCCAGCATATTGCTGACGTGGCTTTCGATAGTCCGCTGGCTGACATTCATCACGTCTGCGATCTGGCGGTTTGCCATACCCTGCGCTAGCAACTGTACCACCTTTAACTCAGTGGGAGTCAATTCGACATTGCGGCGCGCCTTAATTTTTGGGCCACTGTCCATACCGGGATTTGAGTGGCGAATCAAGCGGGATGCTGCTTTCAGAGAAGATTCCACTTGGGCTACCAGTTCTTCTGGTTCAAAAGGCTTGACGATATAAACGTCAGCCCCAGTGCTCAAGCCTTTTACTCGGTCTGAACTTTGACCTTTTGCGGACAAGAAAAGAACCGGAATCCAGCTCGTGCGAGGGTCTTCTCTGATGTGTTTGACTAAAGTGTAGCCGTCCATTTCCGGCATCATCACGTCGCAGATAATCAAGTCGGGAACTTCTTGTTCTAGTTTTTCCAGAGCGTCTCTGCCGTTTTCTGCTGTAATGACGTTGTAACCCCGAAACTCCAAGTAGTCCTTGACCAGCAAGATCAAATTGGGGTCGTCGTCAACCAGCATCAGCCGTTTTTGTTCTCCTGAATTATTGTCCTTTGTCATGTTTATTCCCGCTAAAGTATCCCGCACACTTCCTTGTTTTCACTTCGGTTTTTTCGGTCAGTCCCCCGCCACCCGGCTGGGAGTGGAGGACGACGATCGACTGAAGCGATGGCGGTGAGGGAAAGCGGGGCGGGTATTACCGCTTTCCAACCTATAATCGACGGCTGTTTGTGAGTGTCTTACGACCTGGAATGCAGCCCAAACCTTTAATGGACGATCGCCCTATCAAGATCGGCCTTGATTGATTCGAGACTCCGTAACAGGGCCCAAGTTAAATATTTAATCTCGATCGGTTCAATTTCAGGTTAATGCCCCGGTTTTAAATGATACTTCTGATATAGAGAAATTTAAGCAGACTCCCTACTTAAGTATTTAACTGTTTCTAGTGTAGTTTGGCAACCTGCTTAGTGTCGGCCACTGAGAAATTTTTGCACAAAATTTCACAGTTCCTCCGATCGATTTTTTTTACTGTACCTTTTGAGAAACACAAGGAACACGGGAAGCCGCACAAGGAAGACAAGAACCTAACTACAGTTTTATTGAGCTGTAGCAGGTGCGATCGCCCGGACGCCAAACTGTCTCAAATTCTCACCCTTAACCTTAAATTTAACACTTTACCTATAACCCTGTACTTTAAACAGCGCTACACTTAAATGTTTGGCTCGGCCTCAGCAGGCACTGGCAAAGGATGAGTCAAGAAAGCGTATTCTTGAACTACCTTTGAGTTTAGGAGATGTTCCTGAATAATTCTCTCAATGACGGGTGGAGTAACGTCGCGATACCACACTCCGTCTGGATAGACTACCATAATCGGGCCAGACGCGCACACTCGCAGGCAATTGGCTTTCGTGCGAAAGACGCAGGTTGGTCGAGTGGCACTTGGCTTGTCCAACCCCAATTCTTGCAAGCGTTTTTTTAAGTAATTCCACGCCTCCAGACTGGTTTGCCGATCGCAGCACTTGGGCACGGTTTGGTCGGCACAGATAAAAATATGCCGCTCGATTTGAGCGATTCCCAGGCTTTGGACGCAAGCGCTCAAGCTTTGGCTGCAATATTCCTCGTTATTTTCTGTCATTGTCTTCATCAATCAAAAGTAATTGGTTAGCGGTCTAAAGTCATCACCCCAGCTCCCACTCCCTCCCCTCTCAAGGGTAGGTTTTTTACAATTCAGAAATTGAGGGCAAGCAAGAGGCAAGTTTTAAAGGCATAACAAGTCGAAATCCGGGCTTTTTGGCTTCAGGCTCTCTCCCCTCTCTCCCTCTCTCCCTCTCCCTCTCTCCCCCTCTCCCTCTCTCCCTCTCTCCCCCTCTCCTTCCCTCCAACTCATGCTCGGTTCGGGAACCCGTACTGACAAGTAAGTTGCGATCGCCCCTGACTAAAGCTAAATTAGCACTCAGGAGTCGAGAGTGCTAATATGTCAGTTGTAAGTAGTCCGCTGTTGCTTTCATCGTGACCCCTGACGACTGACTCACGACAATCTATAATCTGGAGATTTATTTATGGCAGCAGTATCACTGAGTGTTTCTACCGTTAAACCGTTAGGCGAGCGCGTGTTCGTAAAAGTAAGCGCTAGCGAAGAAAAAACCGCCGGCGGCATCCTTCTGCCCGACACAGCTAAGGAAAAGCCCCAAGTAGGCGAAGTCGCGGCCGTGGGCCCCGGCAAGCGCAATGACGACGGCACCCGCATTGAAATGGAAGTCAAAGTCGGCGACAAAGTTCTCTACTCGAAGTACGCCGGCACCGACATCAAACTCGGCACAGACGAATACGTCTTGCTTGCAGAAAAAGACATTCTGGCGATCGTTAACTAATTAATCATTAGTCATCAGTCCTTAGTCATCAGTCATCAGTCATTAGTTTAAAGCGAACGCCGCCAAACAACTAATGACACGGGACAAATGACTAAAATCCATCATCCCCAATTCAAAATCTCAAACCCTCTCATCCCCAAAAACTATGGCTAAGCGTATCATCTACAACGAAAATGCACGTCGCGCCCTCGAACGCGGTATGGACATTTTGGCCGAAGCAGTGGCCGTAACCCTCGGCCCCAAAGGCCGTAACGTGGTTCTCGAAAAGAAATTCGGAGCTCCTCAGATCGTCAATGACGGTGTTACCATCGCCAAAGAAATCGAACTAGAAGACCACGTAGAAAATACAGGCGTTGCCCTGATCCGTCAAGCAGCTTCCAAAACCAACGACGCAGCAGGCGACGGTACCACAACAGCTACCGTTTTGGCTCACGCCATGGTCAAAGAAGGTCTGCGTAACGTAGCAGCCGGCGCAAATGCGATCGCCCTCAAGCGCGGTGTTGACAAAGCAACCACGTTTTTGGTAGAAAAAATTGCCGAACACGCCAAACAAGTAGAAGATTCCAAAGCCATCGCTCAAGTCGGCTCCATCTCTGCTGGTAACGACGATGAAGTCGGCCAAATGATTGCCAACGCAATGGACAAGGTGGGCAAGGAAGGCGTGATTTCCCTGGAAGAAGGGAAGTCTATGACCACCGAATTGGAAATCACCGAAGGGATGCGCTTCGACAAAGGCTACATTTCTCCCTACTTCGTCACCGACACCGAACGGATGGAAGCGATTCTAGAAGAACCGTTCATCTTGCTGACAGACAAGAAAATCGCTCTGGTACAAGATTTAGTACCCGTGCTCGAACAAGTAGCTCGTTCCGGCCGCCCGCTGTTGATCATTGCAGAAGACATTGAGAAAGAAGCTTTAGCTACCCTCGTTGTCAACAAACTGCGCGGTGTGTTGAACGTGACTGCTGTTAAAGCACCCGGTTTTGGCGATCGACGCAAAGCCATGTTAGAAGATATCGCCGTATTGACCGGCGGTCAACTAATCACCGAAGATGCCGGTTTGAAACTGGAAAACACCAAGCTCGACATGATCGGCAAAGCCCGCCGCATCACCATCACCAAAGACAGCACCACAATTGTTGCCGAAGGTAACGAAGCCGCCGTTAAGTCCCGCTGCGAACAAATTCGCCGTCAAATGGACGAAACCGAGTCTTCCTACGACAAAGAAAAGCTGCAAGAACGTTTGGCCAAATTGGCTGGCGGCGTCGCAGTGATCAAAGTCGGCGCGGCTACCGAAACCGAAATGAAGGATCGCAAACTGCGTCTTGAAGATGCCATCAACGCAACCAAAGCTGCAGTAGAAGAAGGAATTGTTCCTGGTGGCGGTACAACTTTGGCTCACCTGACTCCTCAATTGGAAGAGTGGGCTAACAGCAGCCTGAAGGGCGAAGAATTGACCGGTGCATTGATTGTGGCACGGGCTCTGGCTGCTCCTCTGAAGCGGATTGCTGAAAATGCTGGTTTGAACGGCGCTGTGATTGCTGAGCGCGTCAAAGAAAAGCCGTTCAACGTTGGTTTCAACGCAGCGACAAATGAGTTTGTCGATATGTTTGAAGCTGGTATCGTTGACCCTGCGAAGGTGACTCGTTCTGCTCTGCAAAATGCCGCATCTATTGCTGGTATGGTGCTGACAACCGAGTGCATCGTCGTTGACAAGCCTGAACCGAAGGATGGCGCTGCTGCTGGCGCTGGCGGCGGCATGGGCGGCGGCGACTTCGATTACTAATTAATCGATCGTTTGATGGGGCGGGCTTTAGGGCCCGCTCTGTTATTTTGGGAAGTGCTTTTACTGTAGGCATAACTTTAACTCTCTCTGAAGCGAAATTAACTAAACGCACAATCTCTAAGGCCCCGTGCCTCTGTACTCACATGCGAGGTTAGGCCCAAAAACCTAACCCTGCGTGACCGTTAATTTTGTACAACAATTTCAGAAGATTAAAGATGCCTAAAACACCCGTTGCGCTGTATCGACAGGGGAATGCTAGTTCACCTAGAATGGATAATGTCAGACCCAATAAAGATATTACCGTTTATGAACAGCAAGATGAATTATGGGTTATGCCTACTTTAGAAGAAGGAAGGTTGTCAGGAGGAATGTCTCGGTCAGAAGGAATATCAACCTTTGAGAGTCCAGGCTCAGGAAAAAATTGGTATAAATTAGACCTCAGCACTGACATTCCACCAGAACTGGAATTAGTGAATGACCGTCCCGGTCATTGGTTATTCCAGCCCAGTAGACCGATGACTCTAGAAAAATACAAAGAGGCACTTCACCTCATAGGCACATTTTTCTGTAAAATAGAATAAGTTAAGAGGAGGTTGGGTGTAAGTAGATAAACCCAACCTCCTAATATAATTAATAGTATATTTGATTAGTTTTTTATATCAAATTATCTGCATCGAAAAAAATAATCTTTTGGGTATTTTCAACTCAAGTCGGCCAATGAGTATTTATTCTTACCAAGGCAAGTATCATGAATTTATCATTTAAAGATTTAAGGTTTATTATAGAAGCCATTGAACATCAAATCAATGCCTATAAAAAACGTTTGCAAGTAATTGAAGATGTAGATGAGGATGAGGCTGCCGATCTAGGGAACGATATTAAATTTTTAGAGCTTCTCCACGCAGACATGACGACAACTTTAGAGCAGAATACCAAACCTTTAAGTTCTGATGATAGTTTTTCGCCCGATCGAAAGGATAATTATTCGGAAAATTCACAAAATTTATCTTTTCAAGAATTAGTGAAATTAACGCTTAAATTGTCAGTTAGCGAGCGGTTATTTCTAGTAGAGGCTATTACCTCGTCTGTGCGTCAGGAAGTCACTATCAGCCAATAATCAGCCAATAATAGCATCTTTAGAAGTTTGTTATGATGATATTTTGATTATAGCAACCGCCATGAAACTTTACCATACTCCCATTTCCGCCAACTCCCGCCGCGTCTGGGTCGCCCTCTTAGAAAAAAACCTCGACTTTGAATTAGTAGAAATCCACTTGGACGGCGATCACTTGCAGCCTGAGTTTGTCGCAATGAATCCTTTTCACCGCATCCCTGTTTTGGTCGATGATGACTTCACCGTCGTCGAGTCTCTGGCAATTCTTGACTATCTAGAAACGAAGTATCCAGAACCGGCAATGCTGCCGAAAGATCCGCAAGATTTGGCAGTTGTGAAAATGGTAGAATTGGTCACGGTTAACGAACTTGCGCCGGCACTTTACCCCCTCAGCAGTGAAAAAATGGGATGGGGAACTCCCCAAGCGCAGGAAATCGCAAAGGCTAAGGAAAAAGTCGATACTGTGTTGAAATTCTTTGAAGGTTTGTTGGACGATCGCCCTTTTTTCGCTAGCAACAGTGTCACGTTTGCCGAGTGCGTTGCCGGCACCGTCGTGCCCTTGCTATCTTGGGTTGGTGTGTCCCTAGACGGCTATCCTAAAATTCAAGCTTGGTGCGATCGACTAATGTCGCGTCCCTCATGGCAGCAAACTCAATTCACCGAGGCAGATTTGGCGGCTTTCGCATCAAGGAGACAAAAATTTCTCGCACAATCTGAAGCCTCATGAACAAATCAATTGTCAAGCGATCGCTCTTTTTCCTAGCTGTTATCGCCTGCATCCAAATTCCTATCGCAGCAATGGGACAGCCCGCCGCCCGATGGAACTACGAAGCAATTAACGCTAAACAGTTCGTTGCCGATCGCAAAATTACCGTCTCCAAACCCAAAGATATCGCCGCAAAACTCTTTATTTTCGGTGAAGAATCTGAAGGCCGAAAAAGCGAGCAAATTTTGGTTGAATATCCCACGCGAGAAACAGCAGTAATTGTACATACAGTCATCGGTTTAGCTGACGATTCTGTTGCTGCAATGCGACACCGCATCGAACTCAGACTCAGGCAAAATAAGTGGGAAATTGTCTGGATTGGCCGACAATCGAAGTGTCAACCAAATCGCGGACACCAAGATTGGGCAAGCGGCCTCTGTAGGTAGAAAGGTCGATCGGCCTTTTCCTTAAATTCATTCATCCCGCGTGCGTTGCGAGGAACCAAGCTAGGACTTGATGCAACCGACGAAAAACAGAGGCACAGAAAGATTCGCTACCGCTGCTTCCCGATAGAAATAAGTTATTCATGCGTAAGTCCCAGAAGCAGTCTGGGATCGGCGTTGTTCCCTGGCTGCGCGACAATCTTAAAACTATTTTCGGTGTCGATCGCTCTTTTAGTCAAAAAGAGCGATCGAACTCAGAAGTTTACTTGCACATGATTAAATTTCCCGCCGAGATGAATCCCGCCACAGGGGCTGAAATCTCAACCCAATTGCGGTTTTCTCCATTCTTATCTTTCACTAACTGGAAATTCGGTACAAGCGTTACTTGACCGTTAGCCGGTACACCGCCTTTAACAGCAGAAGTCTTTGAAGGCTCAGTGCGGATAGCTAGACCCCTCGGCGCTACGCGAGGTTCTACTTGTCGGCACAGACTTACTGGGCCCGTTGCTGGTGCTGGTGCGGGTGCTGGTGCAGGTGCTGGTGCAGGCGCTGGTGCAGGCGCTGGTGCAGGTGCTGGTGCAGGTGCTGGTGCGGGCGCTGGTGCGGGCGCTGGTGCGGGCGCTGGTGCAGGCGCGGGCGCTGGTGCGGGTGCTGGTGCAGGCGCGGGCGCTGGTGCGGGTGCGGGTGTTGCTGCGGGTGCAGGCGCTGGTGCGGGTGCTGGGGCGGGTGCGGGCGCTGGTGCTGGTGCTGGTGCTGGTGCGGGACTTGGGGAAGGAGTTTGACTAATTGTGCACGAACCTAAATTACTTTCGTCGTTGGGATAGCCACTAGCCACATACCCTGTGACGGGAGCGGTAATTTGAATCCAGAGGCGACCGTCGGAGGCTTTAACAGAAGTAGCACCTTGGGACAGCGTTACCTGTGTGTTAAGTGCTACCCCGCCAACTCTAGGGGATTTGGGGTCTGGCTTCTGACGAACCGTCAAACCTTCTTTTGGAGTGACTTTGCGGCAAAGGTTGCCAGCCTGGGCTATTTGAAACGTGGCGCTATCTTCAAAGGAAATATTTTCCGCATCTTGACTGACAGTGGATGTTGATGGGGCGGCAACACCGATGGCATTCGCCTGCAAACTTCCGGCTACGATCGCGATCGCGCCCAGCAATGCAGCGGGTTTGTTCCAGCAATTCAAGTTTTTCATCCGTTCAACTCCTCACTTAACCACAATCATTATCTTAATTGCACGTCAATATAGCAAAAAAATCGATTTGTCTTCCACGAAAAAGCTTTATATAACTTTTTTATGGCCGCAAGTCAAGCTTTATTGATATTATTTAATGTTTGGTGAGTTGAGCGAAGAGACATAAAGCTGCTACGCCTATAAATGGCTCATTATGGCAGAGCGGGAGAGGGGGAGAATGCCAGAGTGTCCGAGTCGGGGAATGGCAGAGGCGGAAAGTCAACAGTTAACTGTTTAAATGCGGGACAGTTTACTAGAAATGCAAGTCATGTGTTGTGTTCGTTAAACCATTTAGCTGTCAGTTGTTGCAGTTGAGTAATATGGGGCTACATTTCATGTGAATTCTTGGCAGCTTCAAGAGCGAGATTGTGGTTGAGATGCTCCAATATTCAGATTGACAGGCGATAGGCGCGATCGACCCCATCGTCGTAGTGGGGTGTCGGAAGCCGGATATAGTTCTTCGATCGCGCTCACATAACTCAACTGTCGATCGTACCTTACTTAAACAGGACTTACGCACTCAAGGGCGTTAAATAAAGGGTTTGAGATTGGTTCACTACTTTATCTTCGGACAGAAAATCTTAGTACGTGCGTCCAGGACTATTAAAATTGTGGTAAACAGCATCAATCGCTAGCATTGACCCGATGGCTGGCATCAATTTGATAAAATCTTCCAAAACGGAAACTTATCGGCTTGAGACACAGTTGTGTTTTTGTGGCTAAAGTCGCCCCGCAATCAGCGACAGTTGCTGTAGCTGTTTGCAAACGGTTTTGTTCCTGTGGAGACAACCAGCACAAAACCTCCGAACAAAAGCAGCCTGCTCAAATCAGAAACAAAATATTTGCGCCAATTCTGATTTCATTATATTGCTATAGCAACCGCGCTCGATGTTTATGAGGTTTTCACTTGCTAAAACTAATGTGGTAGATTCCTTCGGAATGGGAGCATATTAATGATACGAAAAATCTTTTTTTAGGCGGGCGATCGGGATTAGTGGACGCACAAGGAGAGGGAAAGCCCAACTAATATCCTCCCTTCTTCCTTCTTTCCGCAATAACTAAAGTCTTCTCTCTTCGAGAGCTAAAGCTTTCTTCCTTCTGCTATATAATGACCAAAGCGTTAAATATTTTTGCAGTGACAAAAACTACTAACAAAAAAGACGGCAAATCCTCTAAATATCCCTTTGACGGTCTATCTTTAGACGATCGCAATCCCGACTTCATTCAGCTTTTGTTGCCATTCTGGGAATGGCTGTACCGCTACTACTTCCGCGTACAAAGCGACGGCTGGCACCACGTACCCGCCAGCGGAAAAATGCTCGTGGTTGGTTCTCACAACGGGGGAATCGCCGCTCCCGATATGTTTATGTTCCTATACGAATGGTTCCGCAGGTACGGCACGGAACGCTTGGCATACGGATTGATGCACCCAACGGTTTGGCAAGTTTCTCCTGATGTTGCTAGCATGGCGGTTCAGTGTGGAGCCCTCAAGGCGCATCCGAAAATGGCGATCGCAGCTTTGCGGAAAAATGCCCCAGTTCTCGTCTATCCGGGCGGCGCTCAAGATGTTTTCCGCCCCCACCACTTGCGCGATCAAATCTACTTTGCGGGACGCAAGGGATTTATCAAATTAGCATTGCGAGAAGAAGTGCCAATTGTACCAATTATATCGCACGGTGCCCACGATACTTTGATAGTGTTGGCAGATTTGTACGAACAAGCAAAGCAATTGCATGAATTGGGAATGCCGTGGCTATTTGGCATCGATCCAGTGGTATTGCCGGTGTATTTGGGATTGCCTTGGGGATTGAGTATTGGGCCTTTGCCAAACCTGCCTTTACCCGTGCAAATTCGGACTCGCGTGTGCGAACCGATTGTATTTGAGAGGTACGGTGCCGAGGCGGCGCGCGATCGCGATTATGTTGATGCTTGTTTCGAGCGAGTTACCACCCAAATGCAAGAACAATTAGATTGTTTGGCTGGCAAGTGACAATTGCACAAGTCTATATTATTCTAGGCTGCAGAAATCGTTTTTTTTTACGACAATATAGCGTGAAGCGCGAGGGATATGAGTAAAAAAACAGGTTTCTTGAGTCCTGTGGGTAAGTCGTGACTGCAAACATTTTTTGAAATCAATCCATTAGGTTTATTTCAAAAACCTAAAATTGCGGTACTAAATCGGATTTCACCCACCTTAATTACGTGAAATACCCGAAAACCGCAGTCGCCAAAGTGATCCTTTTTATCATGCAGGTTGTAGCGGACATCATATCAGGTTAAATCAACGCAGATGAATAGGATTTCATCTGCCTTTATCTTCCTTACTCGGCGGGAAAAAAATAGAATTGGCAAAACTAACCTGATTCTGTATAAACTCTCGATCTTAATTCTGCCTTCTGCCGAACAGTGACTAATTGCCCGATCGCCTTAACCGCAATACTGGGATGAATAAGTACAGCCGGCGACTCAATCATGTGCAGAACTTCCAAAAATGCTTGACAAACTTTAGCATCTCCGACCAGCACGTTTAACACTAGATCCATGTAATCAATAATCAGCCGCGTGCCCAAATTTGGTTTCGCACCTGTACTTCCCCGATAGCGGGAATCCTGACTGATAGCAAACGTCCAAGGGATAGTATGTAATTTTGCTAGTTTTTGTTGAAATTGTCGCGCCAAGCCTGTTAAATCGCCTTCTGGATACCGCTCTTTTTGCTTTTGCAAACATTCATCTAGCATCTGAGCATCCAGTGCAGCAACCGTCATTCCCTGGCCATAAACTGGGTTGAAAGCGCAAACTGCATGACCGATAATTACCAAGTTTTCAGGGTAACGAGAGAGATGTTCGTAGTGACGCAAACGGTTTTCAGTACCTCGATAACTCGAAATAGGAGTTAGCGGTTTCGCATCTTTAATTGCATGATAAATTATCGGAGTTGGGAGAGTGCGTGCAAATTCTACAAAACCTGCTTCGTCTGTGGGGGGATAATCGCGATCGCCCCCGGCAAGAATTGCCAGCCAGCGATTACCTTCGATCGGGAAAATTGCACCGCCACGGGTGCGAAATGGCGGGCCTAGTGACACAAATACTGGCGCTGTGTCTGACAATTTACCGCTGCATTTATAGATGCGGCTGGCATAGCCGACAAAAGCATTGATAACGGTTTCTTGCGGAGGTTCATAGCCCAAACTTTTCAACCATTGAGGTGTTTTGGAAACTTTGCCACCAGCATCGACCACTAAATCTGCATACAAATTCTCTGCATGGATATTACCAGGGTTGTGGCGATCGCGAAAACGCACCGACACTCCTGTCACCTCCGCGCGCGAGGCATTCGCCAGCAACCCCGTTACTGTGCATCCTTCGAGGAAATGCACGTTAGTATTTTCAGCCAAGCGGCGCCGAATTTGCCAATCAAGTAAATCCCGACTGAACATAATTAAATCATTTAGATCCGGGCTAAATTGCGGGGCCCAACCCGCCGGACTAAACCACCCGATCGACTTCGGATCTAAACTAGGAGCACCAGCAGCTATCAGTTCGTTTTCCAAGCCGGGGAACAACTCTTCTAGGATGATTTTTCCCCGATTTAAAAGGATGTGAAGGTGACAGGATTGAGGAATACCAGGGCGAGGTACGGGTTTTTCTGGGAAAAAATCTCGTTCAACAATACTTACTCGGTCGAAGTGTTTTGCTAATACTCTAGAGGCCAACAGTCCTGCTAAACTGCCGCCAATAATAATTGCATGACTTTCTCGCTGCACTATCGAATCCCTTCAAAGCTAATTTGCTATGGCATTGGTTGATGAATTGTGAACAATTTGTCTGGGCTTCTATGCCGACTCTTAATATCGATCGACCAAGGATTTTCGTTTGCCATTATTGTAATCAGACTTACCATTACTACCATCTATCTCGGCTGCGCCACAGCGCACCTTACTCATAACGGAGAACTAACAACTTCACAACTGCCAATTTACATAGCACAAATAGCCCTAAATAAACAGCCGGCCGCAGACATATTTCTACACTTCCGACTGTAGGGGGATGCTTTAGCTCGACAATAAGGCGATACTTGCCATTGGGGGCATGAGTCTAAAACTATACATTAGTTAACTTGCGCCAATGAGCGCGCGCACCCACTCCTTAACGAGGAATATACTATGTATCAAAATTTGCCAATAAATCCACAACTGTATAACATCGGGTTCTGGCTGGCCCAAGTGCCAGTAGAGCAGACTACTACAAACACAGCAGAAGACGCAGCACTCCTGTATTCCGGGCCGCAATTTTTTATCGCCTTGATAGCTGGAGTCGTGCTCGCCTGCGCTTTCCAACTCTTGCTAACAAATTTATCAGTAGCCGCGGGCCTTTCGTACATGGGACAATCCCACGACGACGACCACCACTCGGATAGCGGCAGCCCCCCAGTCCGCCACATCGGCCGAAAGGTAGGTACTTGGACGCTAATCACCGTCACCATCGCTTTATTCTTCGCTTGCTTGCTAGCAGTTAAGCTCAGCTTGATTAGCAGTCCCGGTTTAGGTGCGATCGTCGGTTTAGTCGTGTGGGCAACCTATTTCTCAATGCTTGTGTGGGTGAGTTCCACCACCGTCGGTTCCTTGATTGGTTCCGTCGTCAACACCGCCACATCAGGCTTTCAAGCCATTGTCGGCACCGCAGCCTCGGCTATCGGCGCAAAAGCAGCCAGCAACCAAGTCGTCGCCACAGCCAAAGCAGCAGCAGCAGCAGTGGGTCATGAACTCGGTAGCGCGATCGACCCCACAAGCTTGCGCGAAAACGTCGAAGACTACATCCAAAGCCTCAAACCGCCAGAATTAGACATCAAAGGGATGCGTAGCGAGTTTGAAAAATTGCTTAATGATCCGCAACTAAAAACTATTGCAGCCGAAAATTTGCCGAATCTCGATCGGCAAACTCTCGTAGATTTAGTAAGTTCGCGATCGGACTTATCAAAACGCGACGTAAACCGGATTGTAGACCAACTTCAAGATGCTTGGAAACAAGTAGGAAAACAAGGGCAGCAATCAGACGGCATCGCCCAATTAGTAGACTATCTCAAATCTGCCAAATCGGGAGATTTGGTCTCAGATACATTGGCAAGTAGGGTAGAAAAAGCCCTCAGCAATCTGGGCGGTCAAAATTCTGGACAAAGCCCGACCATGATGAACCAAGCAACGACAATGGCAGTCAATGCTTTAATGGGAATAGTATTGGGTCGCACGGATATTTCTGACTTGGATGTTGAAAAAGTAGTCGGTCAGCTTAAAGAAGCTAAAAACAAAGTTACCCAGCAAACTGATAAAATTACCGCTCAAGTCAAAGGCGAACCCGTAACTTACAGCCCAATTCGTGCCGACGTAGAAAACTACCTACTCAACACTTATTCGTGGCAGATGAACCCCCAAGCCATCGAGCGCGAATTTCGGGACGTTCTCTACGATCCTACCGCCGATCCAGGAACTGTGCGCCGCGAATTAGAAAAACTCAAACAGGCTAATTTTGCTGAAATTCTGGCCAGTCGAGGTGTTTTTACACAAGACAAAATTAAAGAAATTTCCCAGGAATTAGAAGCAATTAGACAGCGCGTTTTACAAACCGTGATCTTTGCCGAGGAGCAAGAAAAATCTCGCGATTTGCAGTGGCGGGTAGAAACTTATTTGAAGCTGACGCCGAAAGAAGAACTGACAGCAGCAGGTATCGGGAGCGATTTCAAAAAAATCTTAGAGGATTCCGACGCTAGTTACGAACAGTTGCGCGATCGGCTTTCTCCTTACACCCGCGACAGTTTTGTGCAAATTCTCCGAGGCCGCGAAAACTTCGGCTTCCAGGAAGTAGAACAGATTGTTCAAGAGTTGGAAAGGACGCGAGATGTAGTTTTAGCAGATGCTAAAGGTCTACAAGAAGCAGCGCAAGTTCGACTAGACAACCAGTGGCAAAGAGTGCAAGAATACTTGAACTCTACGGGCAAAGAAGAACTTAATCCCGAAGGCATCAAGCGCGATTTGAAAACGCTGCTGGATAACCCGGAAGCAGGAATGTGGGCGCTGAGAGCTAGAGCTTCTAGGTTCGATCGCCAAACTTTGGTAAAATTGCTATCTCAGCGGAAAGACCTTAGCGAAGACCAAGTAAATCAGCTTCTCGACAGCGCCGAAGAAACTTGGCACGGCGCGCTGCATGCGCCGCAAAAGTTGGCCGAAAAAGCTAAGGATCAGTACGACCAAACCACCACCGCCCTTGCAGATTACCTCCGCAATACTGGCAAATCAGAACTCAATCCTGAAGGGATTCAGCGGGATTTGACAAAACTGCTGGAAAATCCCAAAGAAGGAGCTTTAGCGCTGCGGGGCCGCCTGTCTCAAGTCGATCGCGATACTTTGGTAAAACTGCTTTCTCAGAGACAAGATTTGAGCGAGGAACAAGTCAATCAAATTATCGACCAAGTGCAGGAAACTCTCGGCTCGATTGTGAAAGCGCCGCGCCGTTTGGCAAAACGGATGCAAAGCCAAGTTCACGATTTTCAGGGTGTTTTAGAAGATTATTTGCGTAATACGGGCAAGGATGAATTAAATCCCGAAGCTATCAAGCGCGACTTACAACTGCTGCTGCATGACCCGAAAGTCGGCGCTTACAGTTTGGGCGAGCGCTTGTCACACATTGATCGAGCTACAGTTGTTTCTCTGCTGTCTCAGCGGCCGGATATTTCTGAAGCAGAAGCCAATCGCATTGTCGATGGAATTTTGTCGGTGCGCGATGAGTTCGCACTGCAAATTCAGAAAATACAGGAGGGTATTCAGTCGGTAATTGACGGGATTCTAGGAAAAGTTCGGGATTACCTCAATTCGCTCGATCGCCCAGAACTAAATTACGAAGGCATTACGCGGGACGTGCGGAAGTTATTTGACGATCCGCAAGCCGGATTTGATGCTTTGCGCGATCGGCTTGGTCATTTCAACCGCGATACTTTAGTAGCACTAATGAGTTCTCGCGAGGACATTTCCGAAGCAGATGCCAACCGCTTGATCGACCAAATTGAAAGAAGCCGCAACACCGTCTTGCAAAGAGCAGAACGCTTGCAGCAAGAGGCGCAGCTTCGCCTCGAAAGCATCAAACTGCAAGCCGAAAAACAAGCCGAAGAAACTCGGAAAGCAGCAGAAGTTGCCTCTTGGTGGCTGTTTTTCACCGCTCTTACTTCGGCGGCAGCAGCAGCCGGCGCCGGTGCTTTAGCCGTCATCCGATAAACAAGACTGAAGTTGCGATCGGATTGCAGATAGTGCCTGATATGAGTTTCTACTGATATCAGGCACTAATGTTAGCTAGTCAGACGGGAATCCCCACACTATATCGCTTCGATTAGTGTGGGATACCTCGTCGCGTGAATCGAGGATTCCACATTTTCATGCCCTCACAAGCATAGCGGGCGAGCAATGAAGATGTGGATGACGACATCAAAGTACAATAAGTTTTTTATTTACTAGACCAACATTGTTGTGCGGTATAATTATTAATTTGCTTGACATGGTATAGTATTTTCGGGTATTTTTATTCTCAACAAATGCGTAAAGGTCGTAGCGCAATGAAGATAACATACCAGTATCAGTTATATCCCGACACCAGTCAAAAGTCAACCCTCAACCAATGGTTAAGAATTTGTCGCTATTGGTACAACAGACAACTAGGTGATCGATTTGATTGGTGGGAGAGGAACCGCACTACTGTGAATGCTTGTCCATTGCTCGCTAGTATCTCTGCGCCTCGTGAAAAGCCCAACTATTATTCGCAAAAACAACAATTGCCAGCCATCAAAAAAGACTTGGTAAAAGTCTTCCACAGTGGCGAGCTATTAGACTTTAAACAGGTAGATTCAACTATCCTACAAGATGTTTCTAAGCGAGTAGACAAAGCCTTTGAGCGATTTGTTGTAGGGGATAGCAAAGGCGGGCGATCGGGTAAACCTCGATTCAAGACTGAAGCGGATTACCGAACGATGACTTTTTCTACGGCTAACAACGATTGGATTAAATTGGTTCGCAAGAATTGGATTTATATTCGATTGCCTAAATTAGGTGTTGTCAAAGTTCGGATGCACCGCTCAATCCCCAACGGATTTGCCATCAAGCAAGTGAGTGTGACTAGAAAGGCTGATGGTTGGTTTATCCAGGTAATGCTTGAAGACTCTTGTGTGCCCCAGTTCACGCTCGACAAAGTTACCCCAAACTGGGACAACTCAATTGGGTTAGATGCGGTGCTGCATGAAGATGTCTATTTAGCAACGTCGTCAGGCGAGAAGTTACCTTCGTTAAAACCGCTTCGCAAAAACCAAGCTAAGTTAGACCAGATATCAAGGAAGCGGAACAAACGGAAGCGCGGCTCTAAAAGCCGACGCAAATTAGCCAAAAAAGAAGCGAGACAGCACCAAAAAATAGCGCGTTCTCGCCAAGACTTCCACTACAAAACAGCTCACAGACTTGTCAGGTCTGGAGCTAAATTCTTTTTTCACGAAGACTTAAACTTAAAAGGCTTAACGAAGCGGAATAAAGTTAAGCAAGATGATGAGGGTACTTACCTTCCAAACGGTCAATCAGCTAAATCAGGACTAAACAAGTCTTGGTTGGATGCTGCGTTTGGTCAATTTTTCAAGACGCTGGAATACATAGCCGAAAAAGCTGGGTCAGCCGTCGTTCCGCAAAAACCTGCTTATACCTCAATGGTTCTGTGCTATCGGAATGAAATTGTTTTTGCCGATTGCGGTATGCGAAACTATTGGGATGAGCAACATTCTTTAATGGTCGATCGTGATATCAATGCTGCGATTAATTTAAAGAAACTGGGATTGGACATTTTTCCCAGTATAAAACGCCGTGGCGGGAATCTTTCTGTAGTAGAAACTATAGATAATAGTACCGCGAAGGAAATTTTGCACACCCTTCATCGGGCTGCAAAGAAGCCTACGCCATACTCTACTCAGTTGGCGTAGGAGGATGTCACGTACAATAATAGTTAGGGTTCTCAACCCAGCACGCCTGTTCTATCAACCGCCCGCCGCCCTGGCTGCGTTAGTATCAAACGCGAACTGTTTTGAGTTAGATCGGCGGTTTATTTTGAAGATGCCGATCGTCAGGTTATAACTTGTAGATCATAGGTTGTGCATAATATGGAACTAAAGCTGTGAAAATACTACACTGACTGTGGGGGGCAACATACCGGATACCTTGGAAATACCAAGGGCTTTGCTTTCGTCAGCCCAGAACAGTCCAAACACGCAGGCCCTGCGATCGCCAATGTTAAACAACCTACGTCTCAAACCTCTCCTGGCTAGTTGCCTATTAGCACCGTGAGGAGGGCGACGCCATGCAACTCCGAAAAAAAACACTATTAATCATCGGTGCAGCGCTGATCAGCCTGATTGTGGTCCTCTATGCCACTGCATCAACTATTTTGCTGCATGATTTTCACAACCTGGAGGCACAGTACGTCCGCCAGGATGTCGCACGGGCTTTGGACGCATTAGATGATGACTTGTCGAATTTAGACACCAGCGCCCAAGATTACGCCGAGTGGGACGATACTTACTCTTTCGTCGAAACACGGAACGAAAATTTTGTCAAGTCAAATTTCGTCGATTCGACATTTATTTACTTGAGACTAAACTTATTGGTACTGCTGGACTCTAACGGTAAGACGATCTTCAGCAAAGGTTTCGACCTGAAATCCAAAACCGAAATCCCGATTCCCGAAAGCTTAAAACATAACTTGACCGAGGCACTAATAGACTCATCGACAGTCGAGGGCGATCGCCCCGACCCCAAAACAGGCGTCCTCACCCTGCCAGAAGCCAGGCTGCTGATTGCCTCCAAGCCCATCTTGAACAGCAACGCCCAAGGCCCGCCGCGGGGGACGTTGATCTTGGGACGCTACCTAGACAGCAGCGAAATCGGTTTGCTTTCAGAACTGACCCACCTATCAGTGGATTTTAGATTGCCGAGTTTAGATTTTAAAGTGGGAGCGGCGAACTACTTCGGGCACAGCGCCAAGGCGCTGGCTCGCTCTAGACAGGAGTTGGAAAATGTCAAACTCAAAATTTCCAACCTCAAATCAGTAGAAATTTTAGTCGAGCCACTCAGCGACACCTTAGTCGCAGGATACGCCCTGATTCGTGACATCCACGGGAACCTAGCGCTGCTGCTGCGAGTAGAGACAGATCGCATCATCTACGGCCAAGGTCAGGCTACCTTGGAGCTGTTTACCTTATCAATACTGGCAGTAGGTTTAATATTTAGCGCCATCACCCTGCTGTTGCTAGAAAAATTAGTCTTGGCGAGATTGGCTTCGTTGAGCACCAGCGTCAGCAACATCGCAGCCAGCGGCGACCCAGACTTGCGCGTTCATATGGCCGGAGAAGATGAACTCGCAAGCTTGGCCGACGCCATCAACCGAATGTTAGAAGCATTGGGCAATTCTCAAGTCGAACGTAATGAAAGCGAAGACCGCTATCGGTTGATGGCCGAAAATTCAACCGACATGATCACCAGACACGACCCCAAAGGCGTGTTTGTTTACGTCTCGCCCGCCAGCCGGGCTTTGCTGGGATACGAACCTTCGGAACTCATCGGCCGCGTCCCCAAGGATTTTTTTCACCCCGACGATTTAGAAACCATTGCCAAAGCTCACTGGAAAGTCCTGGCGCTCCCAGTTACTTACACCGTCAGCTACCGCATCCGCCGCAAAGACGGCAAATACATTTGGTTTGAAACTACCGGCCGCACGATCAGTGATCCCCAAACCGGCGAAGTCCAAGAAATTATCGGCATTTCCCGCGACATCAGCGTGCGGAAGCAAACAGAACAAGAACTGCGAGAAAGCGAAGCTGCCATCAAAGCTTTGTACCAAGTAACTTCGGCTCCCCGTACAGACCCGCTCAACCACCTCTCTACCTTTGATTTGCGCCTCCAAGAACTGCTGGGAATGGGATGTCGGCATTTAGGCCTGTCCGTGGGAATTTTGTCCTGCATTCAAGGCGACAACTATCAAATAATGGCTGTTGAGTGTCCCGACGGGTCGATCGTCAAAGACCAAATCTATGATCTAGAAAAAACTTTCTGCGTCGCTACGTCAATGGCAAAAGAACCGATTTACTTTGAGTCGGTGCGATTTTCGGGTTTTTCCTTCAACAGCGACGATCGAGCTTTCCCCATCGAAGCTTACATGGGCATTCCCGTCACGGTGGCAGGTGAAGTTTACGGCACTCTGTGCTTCTTTTCTCCGACTCCTGTGACAGAACCGTTCCGAGCTGTAGACAGAGAGTTGATGAAACTGATGGCTCAGTGGGTGGGAAGCGAACTCGAACGCCAGCAAACAGACGTAGATTTGGCAAAAGCTCGCGATCAAGCACTGGCGGCTACTAGAGCCAAAAGCGAATTTTTAGCCACCATGAGCCACGAAATTCGCACTCCGATGAATGGAGTCATCGGCATGACCGGTTTGCTGCTGGATACCCCCTTAACTCGCGAACAGCGCGATTTTGTAGAAACTATCCGCAGCAGCGGCGATGCTTTGCTGACGCTGATCAACGATATTCTAGATTTCTCGAAAATTGAGTCGGGCAAATTGGACTTGGAGGAACATCCGTTTGACCTCCGCACTTGCATTGAGGAATCTCTAGACTTGGTAGCTGCTAAGGCGGCAGAAAAAAAACTGGAAGTGGGTTACTTGATCGATCGTACAGTACCCGCAACGGCGATCGGCGATAGCACCCGCTTGAGGCAAATTTTAATCAACTTGCTCAGTAATGCGGTTAAATTTACCGACGCTGGAGAAGTGGTGGTTTCGGTGACTGCCAAAAAGATTTCAGTGCCGGCAGCTAACGCTAAAGAACCGCCATTAATTGCTGGCGAACCGGTAGCAATTAACCCAGCATACGAAATACATTTTGCGGTCAAAGATACCGGTATCGGCATTCCGAGCGATCGCATGGATCGGCTATTTAAATCTTTCAGCCAGGTTGATTCTTCAACGAGCCGGCAGTACGGCGGTACCGGATTGGGTTTGGCAATTAGCAAGCGTTTGGCCGAAATGATGGGCGGCCGGATGTGGGTGGAAAGTATGGGTAGTTTCGCGGGCAATCCTCCTGCCGATTTTAGATCATCGGCAGTTTTTGATGTGGGATGGGCAGAATCTTGCGAAATTGCCGAAAAATATGGCTATGGCAAATCTGTACTCAGCAACAAGCCGATCGGCCAAAATACGAAATCTGTTGGCTCTACTTTTTATTTTAGTACGATCGTTTCTGGCTGCAAGAATTCCTTACCACTTAACTTGAGCAATTCTCAACCTGAATTAGCTGGGAAGCGAGTCTTAATTGTCGATGACAATGCTACCAACCGCAGAATTTTGACTCTCCAAGCTCAGTCTTGGGGAATGGTGGCTAGGGCTTCAGCTTCGGCTCGTTTGGCTTTAGATTGGCTGGCTGCTAAAGAGATGTTTGACTTGGCAGTTTTGGATATGCAAATGCCGGAAATGGACGGGTTAGCTTTAGCGGCGCAAATTCGCCGATATCCTGATTGCGAAAGGTTGCCGTTAGTGATGCTAACTTCGATCGGCAGGCAAGAAATTAACCCCCCTGCTATGGAGATGGATTTTGCTGCTTTTTTGAATAAACCCATCAAACAATCTCAGCTTTACAATGTTTTAATCAATATTTTTGGAGAACAGAGAACTGAATTTAAAGGGCAGCGCACTAGCGGGTCTTTCTTGCAAACCATACCCGTGCTGGCCGAGAACTTACCTCTGCGGATTCTGTTGGCTGACGATCATTTGGTGAATCAGAAGGTGGCTTTGCAAATTTTACAGCGGATGGGGTATCGCGCGGATGTGGCGGGAAACGGTATCGAAGTGCTCGAAGCTTTGCGCCGCCAGCCTTATGATGTGGTGCTGATGGATGTGCAAATGCCGGAAATGGACGGACTGGAAACTACCCGCCACATCCGGGAGCAATTTTCAGCAGATTTAACTTTAGAAAATCCCACGGGAGAATCAGAAGTTTCCGCAACTGATGAGCAATCTAATAATCGAAAATCGAAAATCGAAAATCCCAAATTGACTGAGGAGGAATCTAACAATCGAAAATCGAAAGTCGAAAATCGAAAATCGATAGACTCGACCAAAGACCCCACGGGAGAATCAGAAGTTTCCGCAACTGATGAGCAATCTAATAATCGAAAATCGAAAATCGAAAATCCCAAATT
>NZ_JAUBRC010000040.1:59106-72560 GCF_036701635.1 Microcoleus sp. N9_B4
GACTGAGGAGGAATCTAACAATCGAAAATCGAAAATCGAAAATCGAAAATCGACGAGGCCTTGGATTGTGGCGATGACGGCAAATGCGATGCAGGGCGATCGCGAAGAGTGTATGGCTGCGGGGATGGACGACTATTTGAGCAAGCCGATCGCCATTGAGCAGTTGGTGCGAGCTTTGCTCGCGTGTAAATCTCGATCGAACTCGGCATTCGATCGTCTGCAGCCGATTGTTTGTTTGGATGCCCCGGCAGAAGAGATCGAAGGAACGAGTGAATTACAAGTGCGATCGAATGTGGCTGTTGCGGGAAATCCACAACTGACAATTCCCAATTCGCCGGCAGTAGTCGATTGGGGTGCATCAAATCTCGATCGGGCTTTGTCACAGAGCCACGATTCCCTGAGTCCTAAGATTATAGAGGGACTGCGAGAAGTGGAAGCTTTGGACGAGGCGATCGAGATTTACCTCGAAACAGCTCCCGAACTGCTGCGAGGCATCTCTATGGCTCTGTGCAACGCCGATCCGCTGGCTTTGCGGCGATCGGCTCACTCTTTAAAGTCGATTAGCGGTACTCTCGGTGCTTTTCGCTTGTTTGAGCTGTGCGAGGAACTCGAAATCATGGGCCGCATGGGAACAAATGCTAACCAGCCTTTACCTGATCCGGCCAGCGCGCTTTTAGAAGAGGTTGAGGCGGAGTATCAAAGAGTTGAAACGGCGTTAAAAATAGAAATGCAGTCTGTTGATTGTTAGCTGTTATAGCAAATCCGGCTTAAATATCCCCTTTATCACTCAGCCGTTGAAACCGCGTCTAGACAAACAAAGTCGGCCTACGCCGACTTAAAGAATAAAGGGGGTATGATACTCGGATTTGATATTAGATCCTGTCCGATTGATTTCTCATAATGACCCGACAACTCTCCAACTCTCACTTGATGCCAAAGCCACGGTGAAAATTGGTCCCTTCTCCAGATGAGGTAAGAACCGGGTGCCAACTTTTGCCTGCGATCGCGACTTCACCAAAGAACTGGGCGGAGCGTAGCGGAGGGCTGAAGCCCCGTCCTTATAGGACGGCTTTGATTCTCTTCATTTTCTGTTAATTGTATTGATAATACATGGTACAATAAAGCAATCAAGCAATAGTAAACAATGAAAGCAAGGTACAAGTACAGAATCTATCCGACCGATCAACAGAAACAGAGCTTGGCTCAGTTATTCGGTTGCGTTCGCGTTGTCTGGAATGATGCTCTTGCACTTTGCAAACAATCCGAAAAAAAGCCGAAATCGACAGAACTTCAGAAAATAGTAATTACTCAGGCAAAACAGACTGAGGAAAGGACTTGGCTGGAAGAGGTGTCATGCGTTCCCTTGCAACAGTCTGTAACCGATTTAGAAACGGCTTTTAAGAATTTATTTGATTCCTACAAAGGGAAAAGAAAAGGGCAAAAAGTACGGTATCCTAGGTTTAAAAAAAAGACAAGCCGTCAATCGGCAAGATTTACCCTTCGTGGATTTTCCCTGAAGAAAAACGGTGGCGTTTACTTAGCAAAAATTGGAATTGTCAAGCCAATATGGTCTAGGGACTTGCCGTCAGCACCTAGCTCGGTCACGGTAATCAAGGATTGCGCTAATCGCTATTTCTTAAGCTTTGTTGTAGAGGTCGAACCAGTTCAATCCGAGGCTTTGCATCCAAGTATTGGTATCGACTTAGGGATTAAAACCTTTGCGGTAATGAGTAATGGCGCAAAAGCCGAAAGTCCTAATTATAAAAAACTAGACCGGAAAGTTCGCAAACTGCAACGCAAGTTAGCTCGCCAACCTCATGACTCCAAAAGAAGGAATATAACTAGAATCAAGGTCGCCAAGCTTCATAACCGTATTTCTGATGTCCGTAAAGATTTTCTACACAAATTATCGACCAAAATAGTCAACGAAAACCAAGTGATTGTTTTGGAAGATTTAAATGTGTCGGGCATGGTTAAGAACCGCAAACTTGCTAGAGTAATCAGCTTGCAAGGTTGGAGAGAATTCAGGACTTTGTGCGAAGCTAAGTCGGAAAAGTTTGGCAGAGAGTTCAAGGTGATTAGTCGATGGGAACCCACCAGCCAGGTCTGTTCGGACTGTGGTTTCAAGTGGGGTAAAATCGATTTATCTATTCGCTCAGTGCTCTGTTTGAATTGTGGTACCGAGCAGGATAGAGATGAAAATGCGGCGAGAAATATAGCTCAAGTCGGGATGGGGAATCGCCACGACTCTAAATGGACGCTGAGGGATTGTCAGACTATTTCGGTAGCAGAACCCGATGAAGCGTCAAGAATCACCGCGCCCTGACTGCCGGTGAGTATTTCAACGTTTTACTCATATCCGCACATTACTACTCAATCAAGACAACGCATCAGAGAACCATTCCCGACGAACTCAATTAATGAAACGTCTTGTGGAGTTTGTCAGCAAGCACCAGTTAAATCTGCGTTTAGCCGAATACCCGCCCGCGCCACAGTAAATACAATCCTATCGATATTGTTTAAAGTACCGCTTGATTTTGGACGATTTTTTTATTTGGTAGTCCCTTAATCAACAGCATCAATGCGCTCGATTTGTGTGTTTGTTTGAGGCTGTTTGCGCCGTACTGGCTCAGGCGTTGTTTGGCATCTTGACGGCTTAATCCTGCGGTTGTAGAGTGCGTCTGTTGAAGCACTCGATCTGTGGATAAGTTCCAAAATGTGAAGATTTGGGGATTCATCGGTTTGATTTTTTGGAGTTAGTTAATGAGCAGAAATTGTTTGCCACTCTTGAATCGCCGTCGATGGGATTTGTAACTCGATCGCTGAGCCAGTTACCACTGGTAAAGTTAGCTGAACGGGAATTTCAGCCTGCAACTGCGGTAGGACCGACTTAATGTCATATTCTGCGACATTCGCTGGGGTTGGTGTGCCCTTAGAAATTTCGCTAGAAATATCCTTGGCGGTTAGAGTTTCGCCCATAGATGTTGTCAGAATCAGCGGTTGAGTGCGATAGAATTCCACCGCACCAGGAAAGCCCACGACGCGCAGAGAGACAGTAGAACTACCTTCAGGATGGATGCGTTTGAAGGCGATCGCCTGCCAGGAATTTCCGTTCTGATCTTGCAGTTTTTGGCGGGATTGATACAGCATCTGCCCTGGATATTCTTCGATTTGGGTCACAGCAGAAAAAGCAGGTAAGGGAATACAGACAATCAGTAAAACGCAGATCCAAGCAGCCAGCATCCAGCGCATTAGGCGAATTTTAGAATCATTAAAAAAGCTGATAAATTTCATCACCCAAGTCCTCAATAAGTTAATATTACTGGCAATTACAGAGTAATTTTTGGGGATTTTAATCCTCATTTTTTTGTGCATTAGCTAGAGGCGATCGCCTCTCCTGCGTTTTTCCAGCCTGCAAAACTTGGCGGAAATCCCTGGACATTTTCATAGCCCAATAGGTGCAATGTCATTACTCCCATTGCCGATCGATAGCCCGTTGAACAGTACAAAACTACGGGGCGATCGCGCGGAATTTTATCCAGATTGTGTCCTAGTGTTCGGAGCGGAATATCGATCGCATTAGCGATATGTCCCGATCGATACTCAGAGGGTTCTCGCACATCCACCAACAGGGTTTGAGGGTTCTTTAATAGGTTTTTTAACCCTTCGACATTGGCGATCGTGTAATAGCCTGTGGGAATCGACGTGAGAAAGCGATCGACTCCCGACTCCAGATTCACGGTTTTTTCAGACCTTGTTTGCATCTTTTCTTGAAAGATTGGTTCAGTTTCTCTGAGAGTTGCTGCGAGAATTGGGTTTTGTCCAATACCAACCAAGAGGCAAAAACATAGTGCAAATCCCAGTAATATCGTCTGAATTGGTTTCTTAAAGCTCATGGATTTCTCCTGAAATGGATTGTTAAGGGTTCATTCTGTTAGCCAGATATTTCAGCACCATTGTCAATCAATTGATTATGGCATTGAATATATAGCCGATACTAATAATGCCAACGGTCATTAACCCAACAAAAACGGCTAAGAGTTGAGGTTTCAAAACTTTTTTAAGAATCACTATTTCAGGCAGAGATAGTGCTGTCACAGCCATTGTGAAGGCCAAAACTGTACCCATTGCCATTCCTTTATTGACTAAAGCTTCGGTAATCGGCATTACACCCGCAATGTTTGCATAGAGTGGCACGCCCAACATTACCGCGATCGGCACTGCAAAAGGATTATTTGCACCTGCATATTGAGTGATAAAATCTGTTGGCACATAACCATGAATCCCCGCCCCGATCGCAATACCGCCCACGACATAGAGCCACACCGATCGCACAATGGAGCTCGACTGGAACCATCCTTGCTCAAATCTTTGCCCCCAAGTTAGCATCACTGGTTCTGGATTGTCCTCATCACCTAGAGGTATTTCTTGATGAGATTTTTGCAGTTCCCAAACAAAGGGTTCCACCCATTTTTCTAATTTTAGTAATCCGATGATATATCCAGAGGCGATCGCCAAACCCACACCAAAACCGATATAGATCAGTGTCACCTTTAGTCCAAACAATCCCCACAGCAGGATAACAGCAACTTCATTTACCATTGGCGCTGCCATCAGATAAGAAAAGGTCACACCTAAAGGTACACCTGCTTCTAAGAATCCGATAAATAAAGGAACCGCAGAGCAAGAACAGAATGGTGTGACGATTCCTACCATTGCCGCCAAGATATTTCCCGCAAAAGTGCGCTTTCCTTCTAGCAAAGAGCGAACACGCTCGGGTTCTAAAAAGCTCTGAAATGTCCCAACAATAAAGCTAATTACAATTAGTAATGTTAAGACTTTTGGCACATCGTAAAGAAAGAAGTGCAGACTCGATCCTAAATGCGATGCGATCGACAAGCCAAAAAGTTGGGTGACAATTTGGGTTGCCAACCAATCAAATGGATAAAATGGATCGAACATCAATTTGCCTCTTTAACGCTGCAATAGGGGCTGAATTTGTTCTGGACTGATTACGTGACCTTTGCTGACGACTTTGCCATTGATTGTCATGGCGGGAGTAGACATCACACCTCGTTTAGCAATTTCGATGGGGTCGGTAATGTGCAGAACGACCGCAGTTAAATTGAGATTAGCTACAGCTTCTTTAGCATTTGCCTCTAGCTGTTGGCACTTTTTGCAGCCTGAACCCAAAATTTCAATCTCGATCGCATTCATGGCATAACTCCTTTTTTGTATTCTCTAATTCAATTCTCTACTGAATCCAAGCGATCGCTAACGTTGCTTAACTGACCCCACGCCCCCCCGAGATTCTCGAACTTGAGGAGAGCCAATATACTCTATTGAACCCACACCGGATACAGTCGCATCTAACTGCTGACTGACATTAACCACAGCACTCCCCACGCCACTATTGCGAACCGTCGCCTGCTTAGTCTTGAAATTCTCACCTTGGAAACTTCCAACCCCGGAAAGATTGAGTTCCAGCACATCGACACTTCCGGCGATTGTCATGCTACCTACCCCATCAAGGGAAATCGACAACTGTTTACCTTGGATATCCTTTACATCAACACTACCGACACCATGTATATTCAAGCTCTCTAGGCTCTTCACCTCCACAACGAACTCAATGGGCTTGGTGGGATTCATATGGGTATCTTTCATCATGGTGAGATACAGAACATTGTCAGCTACACGACTTTTTAGCAACGGCAGAATGTTGTCGTCGGCGGTAATCGTGAGGGACTCTTTTCCCGTCTGCTGTATCGTGATTTTACCTACGGATTTACTAGAAATGGATGAGAATCGACTTACTTCTCTAGATTCGGTATTAACTATTCCAGAGCCTCTAAGCCCACCCAAACTGATAGAGCAGCCTGTGAACAGGCTCAAAGCTGTTAAACACGCAACCAAACCGTATAACTTCGATCTCATTGTTTTGCCTGCTATACAAATCCTTAGTCGTTCACTTTTCATCGAAAAGATTTCTGGGAAGCTTCTGGTTTAACACGAGGCGATTCTTGTGTTTTGTATAAGCAAAGTAACTAGCAATAATCATCAGCCATCCTGGAGCCGCAAGCCATAACCAGAAACCAGGAAGTAACTTAGTTAATAGAAGATGACTATAGGGACTACTACCATTGGGTAACGCCAGCCAGTATGCTGATATTGTTCCTGTAAAGCCGACAATAATTGCAATAAAAGCAGAAACTATTGAAAATTTGTATTTTTTATGTACAAACAATTTACAGGAAAACCAATAAAGCGGATTGGCTAACCAGCCAATAGCTGGAATTTGAAGAAAGAACAATCCAAGTAGTCCCCAAATTGTAACTTCAACCCCCTTCATAACAGAAATAAAACTTGTCTGCTTTGTCTGGTTGTCAACTATATCAAAAGCAAGTGCTGGCAAGCTAAGTGCTATTATGTAGAGCAACAAAGATATTCCCCAGATAACCAAGCGTTTATCAAATAAAAGTGGCTTTTTCATGGGTGCATTTTGATTGCGATCGCGTCTTTCTATTAATTCAAGATTCCTAACACCAGGATTGTTCTCCCGGAGGATTGTGCAGTAACTCCCGAATATTGGCTTCGATCACTCGATAGCCTACATTGCCGTTGAGTCTCTGCCGTCCTTCATTAAAAATCAGGGTGGGGCTGACTGTAACCGTATGCTCTTTGACTAATTCAAAATCCTGGGATAGCTGGGCATAAGCCTCACCACTATCGATCTGAGCTTCGATAGCCGCGATCGGCAGTCTTAACTCCTCCGCAATTCCAAATTGCACCTTGCGGTCAGAAACATCTGCCAGTTGGGTAAAAAACGCCTCCCGAAATGCCCAGGTTGCTTTTTCAAATACCTGTTGATTTCGCTCTACTAAATCCTTCGTTTCTAGTAGTTGAATCGCATGGAGAAACAAATGACAGGATGTCGATGAAAATGGTGTTACCTTAGTCCAAATATCAGGATGAACGCTGATGTGATCGAACTTTTTCACAACCTCCTGGACATGATCGCTGTATCCTTGCAAACCACCGCGATCGCGCCATCGGTTTTCCAGTTTTTCACGAGCAACACCAAAGACAGGGACAAAGTGCTGTGCGATCGCAATCTTGTCTTCAAAGGTTGTTTTCAACTCATCCAAACGAATCTGAGCAATATAAGCCCAAACGCAGAGAACATCAGAAAAGTAAAAAATACGAATCGGTTCCATATCACTTCCTCCTCAAACCCACCAGGGTTTTTCTCCAGTGCGGGGATCGTTTTCCGTCCAAGGTGAGATCAAAATGCTGTTATCGATCGCCACAACCTGGACAATCTTCAGCGGTAGAGGAGCCGGGCCACGCACCACCGTCCCATCAGGGGCATAGCGGGAACCATGACAGGGACATTGAAACTGTTGATCCATTGGGTTCCAGGGAAAGGTGCAACCGAGGTGAGTGCAGTTATCAACAATCCCTATGCTGTCTAGGGTGCCATCTTCTTTGACAATCAAGTAGGTGGGTTCTCCTGCCAGACCCGCAACTAGAGCACGGGTCAGGGGCAGTTCTCCCAGGATTTGTGAGGCGGGAATTGGGTTTCCTAAAACATCTTTAGCAAGAATGGCTCCCCCCGCTCCCGTTTCTGCCCGCGGAATGAAGAATTTGCCAGCAGGATAGAGGGCGGCACCTGCGGTAGCGGCGACGGCGGCTCCGGTGATGAAATTGAGTAGTTGCCGCCGCGATAGAGATGGACTTTCGAGAGGAAGACTATTGTCCATGATGAAACTCCTTAAGAGTTAATGAATAAATTTTTCTTTCATTTGCTCTTTTGTTTTGCTGGTACGAATTCCCAGAAGGCTATAAAGACCGCAAAAACCGACGAGAGCCGTCACTAGCAATACGCCACCTGCAACTACTAGACCAATCCCTAATCCTGTGCCGCTGTAAAGGAACAGTCCTAGATAAAATAACACCGAAGCCAACAACAGGCGGAGCAGGCGATCGAACTAACCAAGATTCGTTTTCATAGCTGTAATCTCCAATGTAAAACTGATTGCAAAAAAACTGGTGCAGTCATGTAATAAGCGACTCTCAAAGTATTGCAACACTTTTTTGTAACTCTATTTTATTATAACAAATTATTTATAAAAGTAGATGAGTATGAAAATACATAAGTATGTTATTGCGAGCGAAACGAAGTGAAGCGAAGCAATCGAGCCGGCTTACGCTCACTTTACATTCTGTTACATGAACAAGTTTATTTGCGCCTACCTACTAAACTCCGATCTAATTTGTCATAATAAATGATGTTTATAGATAAAACTTAAACAAAATTTATCTGAGGGATGACTTGAAATTGCTATATATAGCAATCCTTGCAGGAGTCGTAAACTTTTTACCCCACCCCAACCCTCCCCTTATCAAGGGGAGGGAGTAAGAAATGCACAAATGATTTAGGATTTAGGATTGCTATACAAGGGCAAGATAAATTAAGGGACTACCAAATAAAAAACTCGTCCAAAATCAAGCGGTACTGTAAACAATATCGATAAACCACTTACCGAGATTGGGGAGGCTATCCCCAACAGGTTGGGACAGACGCTGATTGGATGTCCCTAACTTACTTTTTAGTTACCAAAACCCAATCGTCCGCTGTTTTGACAATCTCAGCATTCTGCAAACCTAAATGTTTTAAAACTGGTTTTTCTAACAGAAAATAAGGTTGAGGGAGAGTTTGCCATTTCTTTTTGAGCGTCGGCGCGTCGGCGACAATAACTTGGCGTTGACTATAAAAATTCAGCGATGGACGGCCCAAGCGGTGAGAAGTAAACACTTGTTGACCGGCGGGAGTTCCTGTGCGGACAATTTCGGCGATCGGCTTAACCGGATAATCCTCCGCCAGTTCCCAAACCCAGTTATCTGAAGCCACCAATACCAATAGCGTCAGGTAAGTTCCCCAAATTAAAACTAATATAAACTGCCGATCTTTGCGGTGCAGCAATACGGCCGCCATTGTCATGGTCAAACCTACAAACATTAGCATTAACTGTAAATCTCGCTCGATCGGCACAATGTATTTCCCAATTTGCACTAAGCCACTGAAGTAAATGCAGCCGACAACACCAACTACACCCAGCACTGCCAAAATCGCGGGATGAGGCAACAAAGAAATAGCATCAAAATGTTCTTCTGCTTCCTCTTTGACCGGCTCTGGTGGCAGCCACAGTTGCTCCCAAACTTCAGCGAGATAACTGCCAACGGCAAGAGCAAAAGCTGGATAAATTGGCAAAACATACCACGGCAATTTAGTAGTCATCACAGAAATAGCCAGCAGATATACTCCAGTCCAAACCAATACTAATTTTGGCCCGGGAAAACTGCGATTTTCCCAACTCAGACGCAGCCCTTGTAGCCAAAATAACTGCCACGGCCAAGCTAACTTTAAAATTTCTAAAAGATAATACCAGGGCGGGCCTTTGTGACTGCTCACAGGTTCCGAAATGCGCCGGAAAGATTCGTTAACTAAATTAGCGTGGATGAAATATTGGCCGTAGTGCAGCCATTGGGCAAAATACCAAGCAGCTACTGGCAATGTTCCGATCGCAAATCCGCCCCAAAGATACCCAGAAGTGAGGAGTCGCGGGGTATCCCAAACCAAAAAAATACAGCCCATCCCAGCCAGCAGCAGCCCCAACATCACGCCCTTAGTCAGGCAAATGAGTCCGAACCCAATCCCCGCGCCCAAAGCGTAGCGCAAGTCGCGGCGCGATCGTAGCAAACACCACATCGCCACCAGCAAAAAACACAAAACTGCTCCATCCAACATCGCCAAACGTCCATGCCGCACCACCGGTAACAGCGTCAGATAAACGAGGGCAGAAAAAATGGCGATCGAACGCGGCGGAAACAACTCCCTGCCAATGGCGTAAAGCAGCGGCACTGAAGTGGCTGTCAGCATCGCCGGTACCAACCTCGCCGTCAATTCGCTGACACCGCCTGCTGCAAAACACAGCCCGATTAGCCAGTGTACCAGCGGTGGTTTGTTGAAATAAGGCATTGAGTCGATCGTCGGATACAGCCAATTTAAGTTGCCGCGCCAAATTTCGCGACTTACCTGCGCTGCAATGCCTTCATCCCAATCCCGCAAAGCCACGCCGCCCAGATTCAGCCCGAAAATCAGCACTGCAGCCAACAGAAAAGCCAGCATCCACACTTTGTCTGTAAAGCTGTCATTCCAGCGATTTTTCGGTTTGCGGCCCAGGAATGGAAAGATTTCTGACATAAGTTAAGAGAGTTTTGAGCGTCCCAAACTGAGGGTAAACTTAGACAGCAGTTATTTGCAACTAGGAAAATACCATGAACTTGCCTGTAATTATAGATATTATCATTGGCTTAGTATTTATCTACCTGACTTTAAGCTTACTAGCTTCGGAAATTCAGGAACTGATTGCTACTGTTTGGCAGTGGCGGGCGGAACATTTAAAGAAGTCGATCGAAGTGCTGATTTCTGGAGGCAGCGAAGGTGCGAAAGATCCCCTGCAATTTAAGCGAGTCGGACAGTTGGCTCATTCGATTTACGCCAATCCGATTATCAAAGATTTGAATCAGGGAGCGAAAGGGCTTTTATCAGAGGGATTCCGCTCTGTTACGCACCGCATGGGGGATTTGTACCACGGAGTTACGGGTACTAAAAATGTTTTCGGCAATAAATCCAGTGGGCCTTCTTATATTCCAGCCGAGTGTTTTTCGGCTAGCCTTTTGGAGACTTTAAAGGTTTCTAGTTTGCTCAGCTCTATCTCTAAAACCCGATTGGAAAGATTTAAAGATTTACAATTAGCACAAATTAAACAGATTGGAAAAAATCTGAGTTTGCAGGCTGCTACTAAACCGATTATTGAGCAAGAATTTAGGTGGCTGACTGCGGAGTTCAATCGAGTTGTGGAAGATTATCAACACAATTTAGCAAGTTTGAACAACAGCTTAGATCGGATGTCGGAAAAGCTAGGATTTTATATTAAGGATTCTCAGGTTTATCTACCAGAAACCGAGCTGGCAGGGAGAGAGTTTCAGAGGCAGATGGCATTTGTCAAGGCTCGTTTTGACAGCAAAACTGAGCGGGTGGCGCTGCTAGGGCAACTACAACCGAGTTTCAGCAATCTGTTAAATACTGTTAAAAAAAGTCAAGATTCGGTAGCAGAAATTATGGAGATCAAAGAGGAGAGTCCGATTTATCAACAAATTCAAGAAACCTTGGACAGTATGCCAGAATCTTTGAAACGCAGCCTTTATATTTTAGCGCAGCGCGCTGAAAAAGGCGGCGGAGATACTCAAGAGCAGTTGCAGCGGTTTCAGAAAGAAATTGAAATTTGGTTTGACCAATCGATGGAGCGTGCTTCTGGTGTTTACAAGCGGAATGCCAGAGGGGTAGCGATTTTGCTCGGAACTGCGATCGCTGTCGCTGCTAATGCTGATAGCATTCATATTATTAATCGGTTGTCGAAGGATTCGATGTTGCGATCGACTGTTAATGTGTACGCTCAGCAGTTGGTGGAAAACAATGCTAAGACTAAATTAGATAATTTAACAAGTCTGAGAAAAGTTCAAAAGGATGTAGATATAGCTTTGGATGAGGTAGCTCTGCCTTTTGGATGGAGCGAACAGAACAGCTTGGAACGAGATGCCAAGGGGAATTTATTGTGGCTGGCTTTGATTTCCAAATTGTTTGGTTGGATATTGAGCGGCGTAGCTATTTCTATGGGGGCTGCTTTTTGGTTTGAGGCGCTCAACAAGATTATTAATATTCGCAATGCAGGGAAAAAACCGCCATCTTCCACAGAATCTTGAGGGGTGCAGTTGCGAGGCCAATCTACTAACTGTCATACCCTTTTAGATTTTAGATTTTAGATGCGGGAATGACTGAAGACTATCGAGGTTTGAAGCACGGGCTTACGGTTGGATTCTTTTTTGAAAGTGGTATCACGGATAGGATACCGGATCGATCGGTAATTGCGCGTTTGCCGGAAGTAAGGGAAAACACGCAGAATATAAATTCCGTGCGATCGCGGATGGCAGTGCTGCAGAAATAGGGCAAACTGATAGATAGGTAAAATAAGAATCAGCGAAATAAATAAGGTCGCTGGCAGTTTGAGAAACTCTGAATCCAAGGCTGTATCTATCGCTAAACACACTTTTGGAGGACGGAATATGTTCACTTCTTTAAGGGAAACTACTCCCGCCTCGGAATACGCAAATCCCCCATCCAAAAGCTTTGTAGTCAAGGACTCCAGCATCCATGAAGGTGGATATTTTGTTTCCAGGATTTTGGCTGGGGAATCTAAGTGCATTGAGAAAATGACCTCCGCACTTCAAAAATATGCCTCTATCCTTAGAGAGATTGACCAAGTTCGCCCGACTTCTGGCGAAAGCTCGGGCCAAATGCAATTAGGCTCTGTTATCCTCAGTTCAGATTACCTCGAACCATACAAAAGTCAATTGCCAAAATCGCATAGTTCTCTGACTCAAAACAGCGGACTTGGTTCGTATTATGCCGATCGAGATAGTGATATACTCAGCAACGGCGGTGGGCGCGATCGACTGTTTGCTAATTAAGGAGAGTGATTGAATGGAAGGTATGGAACGTACCGAGGGCGACTGAACCCGAATGCAATTGTAATTAGGGAGGCAGGCGCGATCGCAATCAACGATTTGATCTGACTCAATCTGCAATCATATCAATTCGCGCTGAATAATTTGAATCACGTTTGTAGTGAGGATGGCAGTCCTCACAGGGTCGGTAGCCCCCCATAAGTCAATTGATTTCTAGCGCTGGGTTCCACTTAATATCAAACAGTTTTGAGTGTTAGTAAATACGACAAAACCTTCCGGGTAATAAGTATTTGGATGTATGGCAAACCTAGCAACTTCAAAGCATATAGAATTATTCAAAATCTACATAATTCAGTTTTACGTTAGATGAAATACAGCTAGGGAAACTGTAGTGCATTGTGCCTATATGTAAAATATCACACTCAAATAAAAACTACTAAATATAATTAAGAGGAGTTATTCTTGGGGGAATTACCCAGAATTTCCGAATACCTGAACTCCCGCTACTGTTAGCCAAATAAGGTCGAAAAAATTTGGATGGTAGCACCTAGATTGATTTCTTTTAATATTCGCAATAAGTGTTGTAATATACTCCCAGCGGTAGAGGTTTAAATTTTCATTTTGGTCAGGGTGCAAGCGATAAATACGATCAGAATAAATCAATAAAAATTTTGGAAAAAGTGCACCATGTTCCAATTGAGTGTTAAAATATAATCAAATAAGCCTGATGAGATTACTCCGGGGTGTATCTACTAATAATGCCCTTAATGGAGTCTCCAATATGAGTTCTACATTCGCTCAAGTTAACTCACAATCTTCTCTTGAAAAACCGCTACTGCGCTCCTTAGTCTTCATTGACTCCG
>NZ_JAUBRC010000041.1:0-42205 GCF_036701635.1 Microcoleus sp. N9_B4
TCCTTCCCTCACACTCCTGTAGATGCCTTCTATACTTGTAACTCCTCCTAGTTGTAAAAAACCTACACCTGTCAGGGGGGCTAGGGGGGGTCGAAGAGTGTTGCACGATTTTAGATAAATGGTATTAGTATTAATTGCCTGTCAAGTTCTTTAATAGATCGGAGTACATGGAGAGCAAATAATGACAACAGTATACGGCATAGACATCAGTAAAAAAGACTTTCATGTCTCATTACTGAGAGAAGGTCGTGCAACTAAACCCAGAAAGTTTACGAACAATACTCAAGGGTTTGAGAGTTTACATAACTGGCTGAAACAACAAAGTGTAGTCGAACTCCATGCTTGCATGGAAGCCACTAGCATTTTGGCGTGAAGCCTTAGCCGAATTCCTGTATGGGGAAGGCTTCTGCGTGAGTATCGTCAATCCAGCCCGGATTAAAGGGTTTGCCAAAAGCGAACTTCTACGAACTAAAACCGACTCCGTAGATGCGGCACTCATTGCTCGTTTTTGTGCGGCGATGAAACCGTCTCTATGGACACCAACCGCGCCCGAAGTTAAAGAATTACAAGCCCTGTTGCGATGGCTCGAATCAGTCACAGAAATGATGACGAGCGAACAAAACCGCTTGGAGACAGCCACGCCAACAGTTGCTGCCCTTACCCAGGAACACAGGCGAGTATCTCAAACAGCAACAACAACTAATCAAAAAACTGATTAGTGACCATTTTGACCAACACCCACACTTAAAACAACAGCGCGAGCTGTTGACTTCAATTCCTGGCATTGGCGATTTAACAGCTTCTATATTATTAGCTGAAATTGGCGATGTTTCTGATTACGATAATGCTCGTCAATTAGCAGCCTATGCTGGTTTAACACGCCCGCGAACGTACTTCTGGGACTTCGGTTAAGGGCAAAATTCGTTTGTCTTGTACGGGTAATGTCCGACTGCGAAAAGCTTTGTATATGCCAGCGGTAGTGGCGATGCGTTATAACCCTTTGTTGAAAGCGATGAGTGAGCGATTATTGGGTCGTGTCCAGGTCAAAATGCAGGTGATTGGTGCTTTGATGCGGAAGTTGGTGCATTTGGCTTTTGGTATTTTAAAGTCCCAAAAGCCTTTTGACCCTAATTATGCGAGCGCTACCCCTTGACAGGTGAAGACAGTATCTACAGGCGAACCTATTTTTGACTAATGACTAAACTAGATTTACTCGTGCGGGCGATCGGCAAAAAGTGGCTTTGGGTACAAGCTGTACTAGCATTAGCCTTTCTTTACTTGCCAATTCTGATCTTAATTATCTACTCCTTTAACGCCTCCAGATTCAATGCCGTTTGGCGCGGCTTTACCCTCGATTGGTACCGCAGTTTGTTTAGCAATGCAGGCGCGACGATTGCTACGAGTAGCAGCGCCGGAATCTGGACAGCACTCAACAACAGCTTGCTAATTGCAGCTATTTCGACTGTGTTAGCGACAATTTTTGGTACAATGCTCGCCCTAGCACTCGAACGCTTTCATTTTCCGGGGCGCAAAGCTGTAGAAGCTTTACTGTTTTTGCCGATTATCATGCCCGAAATTACGATCGGCATTTCGCTGCTAGTTTTCTTTACCCTAGTATTTCGGATCGTAGAAAATCTTACGGGAATTCGCCTCAATCTCGGCTTACCTACTGTAATTATAGGTCACATTGTCTTTAATATTTCCTTTGTGACTATTACTGTCAGGGCACGTTTGGCAGAACTCGATCCGATATTAGAACAAGCAGCTTTTGACTTAGGCGCTAACGAATGGCGGACTTTTTGGCGCATCACTTTCCCTCTAATTCGACCCGCTATTTTCAGCGCCGCACTGCTGGCTTTTACTCTGTCGCTGGACGATTTTGTCGTCACATTCTTTACCACTGGCGTCGGTTCGGTGACGCTGCCGCTATTTGTTTACGGCATGATAAAATTTGCAGTAACGCCAGCAATTAATGCCATTTCAACTTTGATGTTGTTCGCTTCCTTATTCCTAGTTTTATCATCATTAAAAGTTAAAAAAAGTTAAAAAGATTGCTTTCTGTGTCATAATTATTGTCATCTGCAACTAACACAACCTATGAAACGCCTGCTGACTTTCCTACTTTTGTTCGTGATGAGTGCAACGGTGGCTTTCGGCTGTAGCCGGACAGGTGGCAACCAACAGCAAGTGCTCAGCATTTACAATTATGCAAGTTATATCGCCCCAGAAGCGATCGCCCAATTCGAGAAAGAGAACAATGTTAAAATTCAATACGACACTTTTGAGAACAGCGACGCACTCTATGCCAAACTCAAACAGGGAAACCCCGGTTACGACTTAATATTTCCCGCCGATTACATGGTGAAAATCATGATCGCAGAAAATATAATTGAACCGCTGAATTTAAACAATATTCCCAACCAAAAAAACCTAGAGCCTAAGTTTGTCAATCAAGCTTTTGACCCAGGAAATAAATATTCCCTGCCCTACCAGTGGGGGACCATGGGAATTGGCTACAACGTGAAAACAATCCAGGGAGAAATTAACAGTTGGGGGGTGATGTTCGACCCAAAATATACCGGAAAAGTCGCGTGGCAAGACGATGCCAGATACACATTAGCAGGAGTTTTAATGTATTTAGGATTTGACCCAAATACAACCAATCCCGAAGAGATTAACAAAGCCCGCGATTTACTGATTAAAAGTAAAAATATCATTGCAGCTTTTGTCCCCGACACCGGGCAAAATCTGCTCGATCAAGGAGAAGTAAATTTGACAATGGAATGGAGCGGTGATATTTTCCAAGTGATGACAGAAAATCCTAATCTCCGTTACGCTATTCCCAAGGAAGGAACAATCATTTTTTCTGACAACATGGCTATTCCCAAAGGTGCGCCCCAGAAAGAGTTAGCGGAGAAATTTATTAACTTTATTTTGCAACCAGAAGTAGGCGCCCAAATTTCCAATTTTACCCACTTCGGATCGCCCAACAAAGCAGCAATTGATAAAGGTTTAATCGATCCGAAAGATTTGAATAATCCTCAAATTTACCCGCCGGCTGAGGTGTTTGGCAAAATGAAATTATTGGAGGATGTCGGGAAAGCCACTGCATTGTACGATCGAGCTTGGACGGAAGTTAAAGCAGGGGCTGGAAAGTAGATATAAAACAGGTTTCTGCCGGGGCTGGTTTACTTAATTTTTTAGCTTGTTTTGGAGTTGCACCATTCTCAAGAACAGGCAAGATGCCTGTTCCACAAAGAATAAATTTCTTGTGGAACGGGCATCTTGCCCGTTCCTAAACAAATAATTGAGAATGGTGCAAGATATCAGTTTAACCGGACTCGAACTCAGATTTTTATTACTCACACATACTAACACAATGCACTCTGTCGAGGTTTTAGAAGTTTCCAAAATATTTAAAAGTGCCCGCAGTAAAGATTTCTTAGCTGTAGACAACATCAACCTGCAAATTTACGATCGAGAATTCTTTTCTTTACTCGGCCCTTCTGGCTGCGGCAAAACTACAACTTTGCGAATGATCGCTGGTTTTGAAATTCCCACAGCGGGCGAAATTTACATTCACGGCCAACCGATGCAAAATCGCCCGCCATTTCACCGCCCAGTAAATACGGTATTTCAAAATTATGCTTTATTTCCGCACATGACACTAGCACAAAATGTCGCTTTTGGGTTGGAAATGGAGAATTTGCCTCAGAAAACAATTCGCGATCGCGTTGCTGAAGCCTTAGCATTAGTACAGTTAACCGAGGTAGGAAAACGCTATCCCCGCCAACTGTCAGGGGGACAGCAGCAGCGAGTAGCACTAGCAAGAGCATTAGTCAAACAGCCGTCTGTTTTGCTGTTGGATGAACCCCTAGGAGCGCTGGATTTAAAATTGCGTAAAGAGATGCAATTAGAATTAAAAAAAATGCAGCGAAAATTGGGAATTACGTTTATTTATGTAACTCACGATCAGGAAGAAGCACTAACGATGTCGGACAGAATTGCAGTGATGGATGGAGGAAAACTGCAACAAGTCGGCACGCCTGTTGATATTTATGAATATCCTAAAACGCGGTTTGTTGCTGATTTTATTGGCGACAGCAATTTTTTAAGTGGTCGAGTAGTAGAAAAGCAAAACGGTAAAATCATCGTGTTGGTTGACCAGGAGTTGCCCGTGTTAGTTGCGACAGCCGAAGATATCCCCCCTGGGAAAGTTGTCACCCTGGTGTTGCGGCCAGAAAAAGCTGCTATTTATCCGGCTAATTATGACGCTGAAAATAGCTGGCCCGCAATAGTAGAAGAGGCTATTTATATTGGCACTGACACGCGCTATACGGTGCGGTTGACTGCTAAAAGTTCGATCGCCCTTCGCCGACAAAACTTGCACAGAGATGACTTGCAGCGATACCAAGTCGGCGACAGCGTTCGAGTTGCCGTGCCGCCGGAAAGTATTTGCATTTGTTGACACTCAAGCGGGCTGAAGCCACTGAGATTCTTTGGAAGATTGAGGAGCAGACTGAAGATGCGATTCCTCCCCGGTAGAAGATAATCTACTTCTTCCTTCTGCTTCCTCCTTCTTCCTTCGCGTTTTTCGCGTCTTCGCGGTTCAATAATATAGACAGTATTGGTACTAAACCCGCGTTTGACTTTGCAAAATTTCCTCCAACAGCCTCTCTTGACTTTTCGCCGGTTCCTTGCAAGTCAAACACTCGCAAACTAACCCGATAACACCTTCAGGCAAATCAGCCTCAATCTGACAGACAGCAGTCGGATAATACTGGGAAATCAAGCCAGAAATTCGATCGGGAGTCGTGCGAATCAGGGTAGAATGCTGATACCAGTCGATCGCCGAAAGCAAACTCGGACAAGCTTGCGGAGCATCTTGTACAATACTGCTGAAAGCTTGCAAACCTTGCTCCGCGCGATCGAGATATTCCAAATTCGGGCCCAACAGCGCGAGGCGAACCAAAGAGGCGATCGCAATTCCATTCGCCGCCGGAGTTGCATTGTCTATATAGCTGCGTTCCCGCACCAACAAATCTCCGCTAGCATCCTTAGCAGTATTGTAATATCCTCCCAATTCCACGCTCCACAAAAACTCATCAAACTCTTCTTGCACCTGCACAGCTTTCTCCAACCAAAACTGAGAATTCGGCAACTGTTTTGCCTCTTCCCCCTTACCTAAAGTCAAACTCGCTTGATGCAAATCCAACAAAGCTTTCACAAACAAAGCATAATCTTCCGACTGCGCGGTAACAGCAGATTGTCCGTCATAATTCAACCGCTGAAACCGCCCATGCGTCCACTGATTGTCTAAAATAAAATTAGCCGCTTTCACAGCTAATTCCAGATATTCCAAGTTTCCAAAAACAGCCGCAGCGCGGGCTAAACCCGAAATCATTAAGCTATTCCAAGCAGCAATCATTTTCGTGTCAGTAACGGCGGGAATTCTACCCGGCCAACTGTCATTTTTAGCTTCTTGATTGTTGCGGGCTGGCGGAAAGGTTTTCACAGTATCGGGATTGCCACCGTAGCGAACAGCAAAGAGTTTAGCCAAACCCGTTGCTACCGTGTAGCTCAGTTTTCCTGGATGGCGGCGCTGCAATACATTCTTGCCTTCAAAATTGCCGCTGCGACTAACAGTAAACTGTGCTTTAATTTCTGCCAATTCCTCAGCAGTTAATAGTTGTTCCAGTTCGGCATAAGTCCAGACATAAAATGCTCCTTCTTCCGGTTCTGACCCCCCCGTTGCCCCCCCTTGGTAAGGGGGGGTTGAATTTTCTGCCTCCCCTTTGTAAGGGGGGGTTGAATTTTCTGCCTCCCCTTTGTAAGGGGGGATTGAATTTTTTGCCCCCCCTTGGTAAGGGGGGGTTGGGGGGGTAAAGCTGTCCGCATCCTGTGCAGCATAAAAATAGCCTGTTGGCGCAATCATTTCTCGCTTCAACCATTCTACCGTCCCCGCGATCGCAGTTTCAAAAGCGGGTTCTTGTATTCCCGCGCTCCACAAATTTGCTAAATACTCAACAATTTGACCGTTGTCGTAGAGCATTTTTTCAAAGTGTGGCACAGTCCAAGTCGCATCAACCGTATAGCGGTGAAATCCGCCTCCTACGTGGTCGTAAATGCCGCCCAATGCTAAGTCTAATCCGCGCTGAGTGCAGACTTGTTTACTGTCGTGTTTTGATTCAAAATTAAATCGCGTTCCCCGCAGTGCTAGCTCAGCATAAGGTATCATCGGAAAACTGGGGCCGGGGTTGCTGCCGGCAATAATTCCGGTGTTGAGTTCTAAGCCTTTTTGGAAGAGTTCGCGATTTAATTCGGCGGTTACTCCTGATAGCGCTGCCGACTGTTGGAGGTTGCCTAAAATCTCGGCTTTGAAGGCTTCTACTTTGCCTTTTTCTGTGTCGTAAAAGCGGCGAATTGCTTGCAAAACTTCTAAAAATCCCGGCCGTCCGTAGCGCGGTTCTACGGGGAAATAAGTGCCTCCGTAGAAGGGAACTCGCTCGTCGGGAGTGAGAAAAACGTTGAGCGGCCAACCGCCTTGACCAGTCATCATTTGCAAGGTTTGCATATAAATGCTGTCGATATCCGGGCGTTCTTCACGATCGACTTTTATCGGTATAAAATGCGAATTCATGTATTCGGCGATCGCGCGATCGGAAAATGCTTCCCCTTCCATCACCGTGCACCAATGGCAGCTAGAGTAGCCAATTGACAGGAAAATCGGTTTATTTTCGCTTCGGGCCGTTTCCAAAGCTTCGTCGCACCACGGCCACCAGTCGATCGGATTTTCGGCGTGTTTCCGCAGGTAAAGGCTTTGGGATTGAGCAAGACGGTTGACCATAATCAAATCCACTTTAACTTTTGCTGGGTAAGCTTGTCAGTTCTATAGCAGTTTAGCGCGATATGTTTTAGTTGAGTTGTTGCTGATAATTATGTTTTAATATTAAGGCTGATTATCTCGATTTAATATGAGCTTATCATCTCGGAGAACCTTCAATCAACAGCTCGGACAATTTTTGCTGAGTGCTGCTGTTCCTCCTGCTGTTATCAAACTGAGCCAAACGGCATCGTCGGAACCAGCTTTATTAGAAACTAATCTTAACAATTTCCTGGCTAAAGCAGACCCAGAAATAGAATTATTAGTCCCGACCTTTTTAGGTAACGACAAGCGTCGGTTCTACGGCAGAGGTGTTCCGAAAAGTTTGAAGTTAATCGACAAATTTCAACTAGGAAGCGGCCGGACTTTTCTGGGAAGGCGGTCTGTAGTTTGGAGCGGTGCCGGTTGGACAGGACAGCCGACAATTACCAGAGACGGGGGGAAAACTTATTTAATTATAGGTGCTTATGACCACAATTTGCGAAAAATAGATATTGCTACTAATAAAGAAGTTTGGCGCTATAAATTTGATGATATAATCAAAGGTTCATCAACGATTTATATCGATCAAAAAGCTAGCGCCGAAAACAGAATTGTAATTTTGCAGGGAAGCCGTAGTGGCGGTGGTGGCAAAAGTGTCGTGCCGAGTTTTAGGGCAATATCTTTTAGAACTGGCAAAGAACTTTGGAAATTGGACATCAGGAAAACGCCTAGCTACAGCCGCGATAATGACAGCAGCGCTTTGGACATCGGCGGTGGCGTTTTGTTCAATGCGGGGGAAAATGCGATCGGCTATTTTCTCGATAGTTCCACAAGCAGTGCAAAAATCAAACAAGGCATCAAGCAGCCAAATATCTTGTCGGAAGTACAGCTTTATGCTGCAGCAGATATCAGCAAACACCGCGGAAACTTGGTAGCGGAGTCATCGCCATCACGGCTCAAAGATCGAATATTTATAGCTGCGGGTTCCGGTCATATTTACGGTATTAGCATTGCAACTAAAAAGATTGTTTGGGATTTCTATACAGGTTCAGATTTGGATGGAAGTGCTGTAATTTCTAAATCCGGCAAACTGTTTTGTGCAATTGAAAAACAATACATTCAGGGCAACGGCGGAGTGCTGAAGCTGAATCCAAACAAGGAACCGAATGCCAGCGTCGAATGGTTTTTGCCGACTGGAAATCGCCGACTTTCTAGCTGGGAAGGCGGGATAATTGGCTCGGTAGCGTTGAATGACGAGTACAATCCAGGGGAGTTTCCGGCGCTGTTTGCCACAAATGCGATCGACGGCAATTTGTACATCGGTTCCCAAGATATGATTACAGGTAAAAAAACTTTTGTGCCTTGGCGAAACCAGTCTTACGATACTCCGGTAATAGTATTTAAAAAAGCGATTGGTTCTTCAATTTCAACTCCAATTTTTACCGATGGCAATAAACTGATCAGTGCGGGATACAACGGTGTTTATTTGTTCACTTTGAATTGGGAACGAGCAAAGTCTGGCGATCAGAATGCTTTGAGAAATGCTAAAGGGGAGTTTTACCGCTTGAAAGTAATAGAATCAGGGAGATTTAAGCCGGGTTTGTCATTTGAGGCGACGCCTGTAGTTTGGGACGGAATTGTGAGGATTTGCGCGAGGGATGGCTGGATGTATACTTTGGGTTAGTCATTAGTCATTAGTCATTAGTCATTAGTTATTGGTTATTTACTACCAATTAGCAACTCCCAATTAGCAATGCTCTTCAGCGAAGATGCTCTTCGACCCAATTCGTCAACTCAAAACTTGCCCCCGCATTTTCCGGGTGTTGAAATCCGCCACTGTCACTACCTGCCGTTTAAGTGCGCTTATATCTATCATAGAAAGGATGTCAGGAATTATAGGAAACTTGTTATGGCAACTCATGAAACTCAAATAAGTCAAGTTTACGGTTCAGAGGATGCTCAAGGTATTTTACAGCTTGCGATCGCGCGGCGACAGGATGAAGGGGAATTATCCAGAGTGCAGCTTTTCGAGATTGCAGCGGAATTGGGCATTTCCGAACAGGATATTGTGGCGGCGGAACAACAATGGTTAGCAACTAGAGGAGAAGTCCAAGAAAAGCTGGTTTTTAACACTTACCGTCGTCGCAAATTGCAGAAAAATGTGACAAAGTACGGCATTATCAATACTTTTCTAGTTTTGTTTAATCTAGCAGGATGGCACGAGCTTTCTTGGTCGCTTTTCATTTTACTAACCTGGGGATTGGGATTGTCGCTTAATGCTTGGAATGTCTATCAAACTGAAGGCGAAGATTACGAAAAAGCCTTTGGGCGGTGGCGTTTGAAGAAACAAGTCGGTGAGTCTCTTGGTACGGCGACGGATAAGTTTATGAAGTGGTTGCAGTCTTGATTTGCTATGGTAAAAAACGCTATCGCCCTTTCTTTTACTTCACACTGGTGAAGTAATTCGGATTTTAACCCGTTACTGGAAAGAGTAATTGTTAAGGTTTTTTATTGGAACCTATCCCAAAGCGCGATCGCCCTTTATTGAGTTACACAATGAAGGACACTGCATTGCCGTGTCCCTACAAATATCCCTCTTTTAGTCCCTCCCTGCAGTCGATCGCATTCTCTGGGCCCGAAAAACCTAACTTTCCTGGGGCAACTTTCCCTTAGCAGCATTTTCAACAGCAGGATGAATTAATACCGATCGCAAACCTTGACGAATTTCCGAACTCAAATACCTGCGCTGCAAAATCTGCCATTTTTGCCAAGCTGCATAGCGATTTTCGGCCAACAAACCAGCCAACTTCGGCAACTCTTTTTTCAGATCGCGATCGACAAAATCTGTCAGAAACTCCCCTAAAACTTCAGTGTCTTGAATATCGCCCAAACATTCCTGAACAGCTTTCACATCTTCGACATAAACTTCGTAAGTCTCGCTGTAAAAATCCCCAAACAGATTCATCAAATAGCGAACTCGCTTAGCTTGCTTCCGCAAATCGTGCAGAATAGTTCCCTCGGCTGCTAACTTCTCTTCGACAGCCTCAGCATTCAAATCATCAGCAACTTTAACTTTGCCATCCTCATATTCCGTGCCCAACAGCCAAGCCGGATGCAGGAAAAACTCACTGACTTGAGGTAACAGTAAATCTGGCAAAACCTCAGCAATTGGCAAATGTTCGATCGCCTGAAACTTCGGTTTTTCCAGCCAATCCTCGATCGACTGCTTCAGCGATGCGTAGCTTTTGTGTTCTAAAATCGCCCTCACCCCTTTCAAAGCCCGGTGCCGCTGTTTGAGCAAATTCAACAAAGCCTTATCCAAAACTTCCTGTTCGTCAGTCGGCAAATTCGGGTAATAGCGGTTTTGGAGACTTTCGAGCATCACATCCAAATCCCTGAGAGTTCCCAGAATCCGCCCCACCTTACCAATTTTACGTTCAGAAGCCTCTTTTGGCCAATCTAAAACCGGAGCAAAACCAGTCACAGCCGATCGCAAACGTCTCAATCCCACGCGCATTTGATGAAGTTCTTCCGCGTCTTGGTCTTTGAGAACTTCAGCCTCGTGCGCTACACTTTTGCGGAAATATTTCTCAATCGCCTCAGAGGCTGCGTCTCCGAGAGTTTTAACTTGAGTTTTAACTTTTGCTGATGTTTTTACGTTCATGGCAGGTGTAGATTCCAGATCCCTGATCGACTTTAATTTGGATTTCAATGCTTTGCTAGTAAAGGGTTTACATCCTAGCACACAACCCCAATTTATGACTGGCTTCTCTACATAAATCTTAATATAAGGTGCTTGACAGTTTATACAAAGTCAGCATTTAGCAATCCTTCAATTATTCAATTCTTCAATCCAAAATCTAAAATCTAAAATCTAAAATAAAATTTCCCTCCCTCACCCTTGAGCTCATAAAAATCGGATTTCTGGCGCTCTTTCCCAAATAGGTTAAGAACGCTGCAAACAGATGTTTATTCGCCAAAGGGTGAGAGAGGGTGCGATCGGGAGGACAAGTTTTAAATTAAATCAAACCCGCCCAGGCTGCCCGACTTCAAAGAGGCAGTTTAGCCTTTCCAGTCTTTCTGAGATTGTTCGAGCACGTAGGTTGCTACATCCTCGATTTGTTCCGGCTTCAAGCGGCCGGCGAAAGCAGGCATAGCATTTTTGCCCTTTGTTACCTGAGCGGTAATAGCTTCCAGAGAATTCATGCCGTACTTCTCAAGAGCAGCCGATTTCAAGGTTTTCATGGCCATAACCACGTTGCCGCCACCGATGTGACAAGCAGCACAGTTCGAGCTAAAGATTTTAGCTCCTTTAACCGCATCACCTGCCAAAGCAGGGCGACCAAAGCCGACGGTAAAAATTGCGAACGCTAATAGGGCGATCGATAAGAGTCTTTTCAACGCAGTTCTCCTCTAATGGACACGCAAAGGGTGATTCTTTAGATATTTTACCTGTTAAAACAGGCGCGATCGCGCAGTCGTATCGCCTTCTTCCGAGTAATTTACCACTTTTTGGTAGTGGCAATTCAACTCTCAAAATTCTCCACGCCCCAGCCCGGAGCTTTCTGAGCAGCCCGGATCACAAAAGCCGCTAAATTTTCAATCTCAGCCTGTGGCATCCAGCTTTCCGGCACTTGGCGGCACCAAAAAGTCTCCTCAGTACCGTCATAAGTCATCGGTTCTCTCAAATACGCCACCAGACTATTGATGTTGTTGCGGGGAGGCGTTGCCCCTTTAAGGTCAGCCAAAGACAGAGATATCATCGGATCGGGCAAATTAGCTCCTCCGACGTGACAATTCAAGCAATTTTGCTCGAACAATACCTTGCCCGCAGACAAATCCTGAGCCGAAAACAAGCGAGTATGTCCCTCAGAGTCCAACTCCAGAGCCACAGGTTCGCTGGCTTGTAAATACCTATTCACGTAAGAATCGGCAGCAGCCAAAACAGGTTGAGGAGCCAACAGCACGATCGGCAAAATAATTAACATCCCCAACAGAAAGCAGACAAAAGCACCACGACGCAGCATGAGGGACTACAACCTTTTGCGATAATCAATGAGCCGGAGGTAAATTTTAGATTTCAGATTTTAGAGCGAAAAACGACCAGCCAGCAATTCTTGCCGAACTTCAGCCCTCTCTCAATCCAAAATCCAAAATCTAAAATCTAAAATCTAAAATCGATTAGCGAGCGCCTTTGCCACCAGCCCACTGCTTGGAGACAATTTTTGGCTGCAACAGAATGTGACCAGCAATCGCGTACAAATCGTCATCCGAGAGATTTCTCATCTCAGCGAAAATATCCGCACTCTTCATGCTCGGATGCAGTTCCGAAATTTCCTCAAACCCGTCATAAGTGGTGGGATTTTTCATAAAGTCCACCAGCGACTCAATATTATTCCGGGGCGGGTTGGCCAAAGCCAGAGTTTCCGGACTCAAATTCACGTTCGGGTCAGTTTTTGTCATGCCCGCAGCGTGACATTGAGCGCAAGCCGAATTGAACAGGCGTTTGCCTTGCTGAACTTGTTTGAGGCTCAGCACCACTGGAGCACCCTTGTCATTCAAAGTCACAGTGCGAAGTTCAGGACTCAGTTCGACAGCCATCGCACTGCTGACAAATAACTGAAAGCTCAAGAATACAGCGGTCAGAGCAATGAAATATCTTTTAAGCATGGTTCTCCTTAAAAAAATCCGGCAAATTATTGAACGCTAAGAGATCGTACCTGGCAAACAGATTTCTGTTCAAAATTCCCTCTTTCTGCAACAACTGGCAAAAGTTGGTCCAGCCATACCTTTAAAGGTAGAGGAATTTTGCGATCTAATCTGCAAGAAGTTTTGAGTCGCGCCTTTTTTCGAGAGTGGACATAATTGCCTTAACATCCTCCAAAGCCAAACGGGTTTGAGGGTGCTTGTAGGCAATTTCCAACTCATCGCACAAGCGGATCACCTCTTCAACAGGGACGTTGAAGTCCTCTGCTATTTCTGCGATGGACAGGTCTGCAAAACCCATAATTTTTAGGTCGCTGACAGGTCAAAATTGAGTTGACGGCTATTAACTGAAAGCCGGACAATTGTAGAAAGCGCTGTTAGCTTGTTCTGTTAGTTTGTTCTGAGATTTTGTTTGATCTATCGCAAGCTAACTAACCGCTAACTGCGACTAGGCATTTTTGCCCAGCCAAATTTCAGGGCCAATCAACTTCCGATCAATATCATCCCACTGCTGCGTCGTTATTACCAATAGGAAATGCGGGCGCGGGGCTCAAAACCCGGTGTCAGCGTGAACGTCTCGTTACCAAACTCAATATTTTTGGTAGAAGCCTGGTTTTTCGCAATTCCTCAGAAATTTCCCTCTGTGCCCCGCACTCACCAACAGACAATCATCCGGCGCAGCAGCTTAGGGAGAAAGTTTGAAAGCGTGAGTCTGCGGGGGCAAAGCGTGGTTATCGCTGGCTTCGAGGGCGGGGAATTCCGAGCTGGCCAAGAAAGGCTGAGGCTGGTGGAGGCTGATGAGCTGACCAAGAGTTTTCTTTAATTGAGTCCGGGGTACAATCAAGTCTACAAAACCGTGGGCGAAGGAGTATTCGGAAGTTTGATAATTTTCCGGCAGCTTTTCGCGCAGAGTTTGCTCGATTACCCTGCCGCCCGTAAAGGCCACAGTAGCTTTTGGCTCTGCAATTATAATGTCTCCCAGCATGGCAAAACTGGCGGTGACGCCGCCGGTGGTCGGGTGGGTCAAAATCGGGATGTAAAGCAGTCTCGCTTCCCGGTGGCGTTCCAGAGCCCCGGAAATTTTAGCCATTTGCATCAAGCTGAGCATTCCTTCTTGCATTCTCGCACCACCGGAAGCGCAGACAATGATCACGGACAAGCGTTCCCGCGTGGCGTGTTCGATGAGGCGAGTTAGCTTTTCTCCGACAACTGAGCCCATGCTGCCGCCGATGAACTGAAATTCCATGACTCCGAGGGCGACTGGCAAATTTTCTAGTTTGCCGATGCCTGTTTCTACGGCGTCTAGGTGGCCTGTTTTTTCTTGAAATTCTCGAAGTCGATCGCTATATTTTTTGCGATCGCGAAATTTCAGGGGATCGGTGGCGTGCAGTCCTTCGTTAAGGGGCTCCCAGGTATTGGGATCGATCAACTGCTCGATGCGATCGTCACTGTAAACTCTGATATGATGCCCGCATTCCAAGCAAACCATTTGATTTGCTCGCAGGTCTTTGGTATAACTCAGGGCATCGCAAGCTTCGCATTTATTCCAAAGTCCGTCCGCAATTTCTCGTTCCGGCCGTTCTTGGGAGTTCGGTACTGATTTTCGTCGATTTGCAAACCAATCAAATAGAGACATTAAAACTTGGTAATTGTTAACTGTTGACTGTTGACTGTTGACTGTTGGCTGTTGGCTGTTGTTATGGGAATTGTTGACTGTTGACTGTTGACTGTTGACTGTTGGCTGTTGTTATTTGTTACTTGTTATTTGTTGGTGATAATAACCAATAACTAATAACCAATAACTACTGACTGCTGTCCTCTTCAATGGGACTGATGAGGAGCGATGCTGTTTGCTGGTGTTCTGGAAGAACTTGCAGGGCTGTAGCACTTCCAGCCCCGAAATAAGATGCTATGCCCAAGTCTACAATCCGGGCCGGGATTTCATGAGCAGCTAGGAGCTGCTGCATTAATTCCGCTTCCCAACGAAAGCTAGTAGTTGTAAGTGTAATCCAAGACACGGAACAATTTTACCAATTTTTGAGACAATATTATGTTCGATCGCGCCTGACTGCCTGCGGATCAGAAACTAAAATTCGGGAAAAACAACTGTAAGTAAGTAGATAAGATCGCTTCCCCCCACAGAGCAGTAATTGCTGCACCGAGAGCCAGAAACGGGCCGAAAGGCATGGGTTGACGCCGATCGAGTAACCCGAGGGCGATCGCCCCGCCACCGGCAAAAGCCCCGGCTACACAGGCGATGAATCCCGCTAGCAGCAAGTATTTCCAGCCCAGCCAAGCTCCCATCAAGGCGGCCAATTTGGTATCTCCGGCCCCCATCGCATTCTGCCCCAGCCCGATCGTCCCGGCGAGTCCGATCGCGTCAAACAGCCACAACCCGACAACTGCTCCCGCGATCCCATCAAGTACCAGATAGTGTATCGAGTCGATCAAACTAAATGTCGGCCACAAACCTTTCGCCATTTGGAAAACCAATCCGACCACCAAACCCGATCGAGTTAAAGAATTAGGCAAAGTCATTGTATCGCAATCAATCAAAGACAAAGCCAACAGCCAGCTAAACAAAGCCCAAAAACCAAGAGTTTGCACTGTTACGCCAAACCGCCAGAAGATTAACAAAAACAGCAAACCCGTAGCTGCTTCCACCAACGGATAGCGGGCAGAAATGCGACTGCTGCAGTGATTGCAGCGTCCCCGCAGCCACAGCCAACCGAAAACGGGTATATTTTCGTAAGTTCTGAGTTGATTTAAACACTTGGGACAGCGAGAAGGAGGGTGTATCACCGACAAACCCGCAGGCAACCGATAGACTACCACATTGAGAAAGCTGCCAATAGCCGAGCCGGAAACAAAGATGATCGCGGCAACAAGGGAATTAAAGATAATTTCCATTAAGTTGTCTGTTGACTGTTGACTGTTGTCTGTTGACTGTTGACTGTTGACTGTTGACTGTGGTTATTTATTAATTGTTAGATTGTATTCGGTCACTTATCCATAAGGTTTGTAGTTAGGACTAAAGTCCTATTTAAATTTTAAGGACTAAAGTCCTCACAGCTTACCAACCGAAGTATTGGGCCTTGGGCCTTGTACATTGGGCATTGGCGATTTGAACTAACAAGTAACAACTAACAAGTAACAACTAACAAGTAATGACTAATGACTAATGACTAATGACTAATGACTAATGACTAATACATTTGAGATTCAATTTCGTCAAAAGTAACAAAACGTTCACCTGGCAACAAAACGGGCTGCGACGCAAAAATTAGCTGACCTCGATCGCTTCCTTGAGTGACAACTACACCGGCTGGACGCTGCATCTGCTCGGAATGCACTTTCAGATACATACCATAGGCCGATCGAGCAGCTCGGATCAAATCGGGAGCTAGCAAGCTGTGACTTTCGGAATTTTCTATAGTGGGTTCTGGGTTTGGCTGGTATGGAGTCACTGGAAACTTATCATAATGGTATAAAGTCGAGCTATTGGCGTTGCCTCTACATTGATCGAACTTACCCTATTTTTTAAGAATAAACTTAGGTGAAAATTATTAATAGATTAACCTACAATCCTCCCTTGGCTGCGATCGAACTGCGGCTGCGATCGCTCCTTTCGGCTCAACTGTACGCTGCTGCGTGGGTAGATCCGTCCCCCGCAACGCTAATGGGGGTTTTCGATCACCTGCGAACTCTGCGCTACATCCTCCACGACTACGTGCCCCGGCCCGTGTCTGAATCTCCGCCCAACCCGGGCGAGGTGCGCTACCAGTGGCAAACAGGCACCTTGCTGTTCACGGATTTGGCAGGCTTTACCTCGCTGTTGGAAGCGAACGCAGCCCAGGGGCGCAAGGGAGCTGAAAGCCTGCTGGGCGTGATTAACGACTATTTTGCCTCGATGATTGAAATTGTCAGCAAATCGGGCGGGGATTTGCTGGAGTTTACCGGAGATGCGATGCTGGTGCAGTTTCTGTCAGGAATTCACCAAGAGGATACAGCGAGGGCGGTGCGGGCGGGTTTGCGGATGCAGCGGGCGATGGCTGAATTTGCCAATATTGAAACGGCGCGGGGTGTTTTGTCTTTGAGGATGCGGGTGGGCATCCACTGCGGGCGCTATATTAGTGCTGACATCGGTACGCCGCTGCGGATGGCTCACGTACTGCTGGGGCATTCAGTCCAGCAAGCCAAGCAAGCTGAGGGTTCTGGGACTGTGGGGCGGGTGTGTGTGACTGAAATGGCTAGAGAGTCTGTGGCAGAGCAATTTCGTTTTGAAGCTGGGAAACCGGGTTATTTTTTGGTGGCGGACGATTTCACCAACGATCAACTCGGAGAGTATGATATCACTTTGACTCGGCGGCGGATGCCGAGTTCGGTATTGCTCGATCGCAGCGTTGCGGGCTTGGTAAAAGAAATCGGGGAAGCTGTGCAGCGGCTTGAACCCCTTGCTAGTTATATTCCCAAAGCGATTCTGAGACTGCTGGTGGAAAATGCTGATCAGCGCAAAATCCCGCCGGATTTTCCTGAACCGACGGTGATGTTTGTCAACTTGATTGGTTTACCGGAGTCTGTGGACCAAGCTTCGCTGGAGGAAGAAGTCAATCTGATAGTGGCTTTTTCTCGGGTGTTTGCGTCGATTGATGCTGTAGTCTCAGCTAAAGGGGGCGTGTTGCAAAAAGTAACGGCGCACTTAGACGGTTCTGATATGCTGATTTATTTTGGCGTAACCGACGCTCACAGGGATGACGCCAGCCGCGCCGCTAGTGCGGCGATTGCGATCCGAGATATGATTACAGGCTTGCCTCGGGTAATTATCGGGGGTAAAGAAATAAAAGTAAGCTGTCAAATTGGCCTGTCCCTGGGGCCGGTGTTTGCTGCTGAGGTTGGGGAACCGCGAGGGCGCAGGGAGTTTAATATCCTCGGGGATACGGTGAATACGGCTGCTCGATTGATGAGCAAGGCGGCGGAAAACCAAATTTTGATTGCTGAAAGGGTGTATGAGTCGATCGAGCTAAACTTTATTTGCCAGGCTTTGGGATCTGTTGCTCTGAAGGGGAAATCTGCTCAAACTCCGATTTTTGCTTTGCACAGTGCAAAAGGGGAGAAGGGAAAAGGGGGCGTTTAAATCACTTTGCTGGGCAATAGTTGTACAGGTTTTATGTTCACAAAGGCAAGTACAGCACAACCCTTTTCCACTCTGACTCCTAAATGTTATTTTTATAATTTTTTACGATACTTCTTCGTCAGATCAGTTCCGGTTGCATCGGAATGATTTAACCGCAGAGAACGCAGAGAACGCAGAGGGAGATCACAGAGAGATGAATAATTCCGATGAAGGGCGGAATTAATATCACTCGCATAAACTAAACTCCGATCGATACTTCACCGTTCCGCTGCTATCCTGCAAAGCTCCACTTTCTAACTCCAACACCATAAAAGCCTCATCGGGTACATCGTATTCACATCCCAAGCTCTTTCTACTAGCAGGAATGAACCCAAAACGCGGATAAAAATCTGGATGACCAAGCACAAAAACTGCCTGAAATCCCGATCGCCCGCACTCTTTTAAACCTTCCCGAATCAGCAGAGTTCCGATACCTTGCCGCTGATAGTTGGGTAGAACTGCGACTGGCGCCAACCCTAGAATCGACAAATTCCTAGAACATTTTCCTTCCACGACAACCGGACTGAAGAAAATGTGTCCGACAATGCGATCGGATTGTAGCGCAACGAAGGAAAATGTAGATGCAATTCCCCGCAATTTATCGACTAAGTTAGCCTCATTTTCTCGCCCGAATGCCAGAATATTAATGTTGCGAACAGCTTCTACATCTTCTGGCTTTTCGGTACGGATATACATAGCTTATATTGATTGATTCTTCTAGCAACTAACAGTCATTGTTGCGGTACAAGCTGACTGGAAGACAATCGCTTAATGCCCTCCATCGCTGTAGTTTCTCCGGCTTTGTCACCGCCCTCACGAGCAATTTTTAAAGCTTCCTCGTAGGATTCGAGAGCTTGAGCATTTTGACCGAGACTTTCATGAATTGCGCCCATATTGTTGAGCAAGCGTCCGATACTTGTCTTGTCACCGATAGATTCTAACATCGGTATTGCTTGCTGAAAATAGATCAGCGCTTGAGTATCTTTGCCGAGTTTGCGAGAGGTAAGTGCCATGTTGTTGAGGAGGCGGCCGACGCCAGCCCTGTCTCCGATTTCCCGGCGAATTGCTAAAGCTTGGTGGTAAAATTCCATCGCTCTATTAAAGTCGCCGATGTTGTAGTAGACGCCGCCCATGTTATTGAGGGTACGGCCTAAATCCCGCCGATCGCCGGTGGCCGTGCGAATCGTCCGCGCTTGCTGGTAAAATTCGATCGCCTTGGCGTAATCTACCTGTTCTGCGTACACGGCCGCAATGTTGTGGAGGGATTCTCCAATTTCAATTTGGTCGTCGGTAGTTTTGGCAAGTTCCAAAGCTTCTTGGTGCAGTTTCATCGCTTCGGAAAAATTGTCCCCAATCCGGTTAACGAAACCGATGAGATTGAGAGTGCGCGCGATACGACGCCCTCCGCTGATTTCTCGGTGAATGACTAAAGCTTGCCGCAAAACTTCCAAAGCTTCGGGCCTCAAACCCATTTCGCCATAAGCTTCCCCCATATTGTTGAGGGTTTCTCCGATTCCCGCTTGGTCGCCGAGTTGCTTGCGAATTGCCAAAACTTGCTCAAAAGTCTCGATTGCTTCTCGAAACAAACCCTCGCGGTGCTGTTTTACTCCTGTTTCAAAGAGTTCGTCTGCTTGCGTTTTGGGGTCTCTTGCCTGAGCGAGTGAAGCGAAGCTATCCCGTAGGGAATCGCTCGCTTGGGTGCGCCTCGCATTGATAGTTGGGGCATAAGCTAGAGCGTCTGAAATTGCCAGCAAGCTGAGTGCGGGCGATAAGACAATACTTATAGCTGCGAGATAGCTGAAGTGGTAAGAGCGGCTGTGCACCGATCGAGTCCTCCAATAGCTAAGTGATAACTATTAAGATAGAGCTTTTTGGGGTGTTCCTGCCAAATTTTTCTCAATCCCTAGCTTCTGACTGGGTTTTTGTCTTGCCAGACTGCCATAATCAGTGGCATATTGTTGAGAGCGGATATGACAGCAAAGTTTTTGCTGGGTGGAAGCGATGCTTTTTCAGAGCTTTGCAAGATGATGTCCTGTTGGTCAAGCGTGATCCAAGCAATTCCTGACAAAACTTGAATTTCTCGATGAGTTTGAGGCAATCTGTATACCTCTTTTTCCATCAGAATAATGCGATCTGGCGCTGCACATTCGGAAGATATTTGAAGCATAGCCTCTCCTACTTGCTAATTGGTAATTGGTAATTCGTAATTGCTAATCGAGGACTGTATTTCACTTCATTTCCACGCAATCCACACACTACTATTGGCAATAACGCCGATCGATCCAAGCGCGCATTTCATCATCCGTCGCCACGCAGGTAGAACGACCAGTCGCCCGATCGCAACCGTGCCACCAAGTGTTACCATAGCGATCGCACGTCTGCCAAATTCTCAGTTCGTCCTCACTAGAAATGAGGTAGAGCAAAAACTGCCCAATTTGATTTATAGCTGAAAAGAGAGATTGCCCTTTCTGTTTTTCGGATGGGTTAGCTCGATCGGCACTCGAAAAATATCTCATTATTCGGGGATTTATCCGAGTTTTGTAAGTAGACATAGCCAACACCTTAAATTGATAACTTTTACAAAAATTGCACCAACAAAATTACAAAAAAGCTTTTAACTGCAATAATTTCATCACAATTACAGCACAATATTGTTGTCGTGCAAGTCCTGTAAAAGTCTATCTGTTACCTGATAAATTAACCTTAACTCTGGGGCAATTGACAATCAAAGCATTGCTTGCATAGGTTGTATGAATAAAATCGATATATCGAAGCCCTTGTGACAATTTGGGTACTACTGGCACAAACGCTATGAACGAAATCAATACGCGGCGGATGAAACTCTCTCAGATTCAAGCTTTGATAGCTGTAGCAGACTGTGAAAACTTTAGCGAGGCGGCTTTGCAATTGGAACTGTCACAATCCGCCATCAGCCACGCCATCGCCTCTTTAGAAACAGAATTGGGAGTGCAATTGTTCCACCGGGGGCGACACGGTGCTCAACTGACGCCAGTGGGGGAAAGGGTGGTGAGTCACGGGCGTCAAATAGCCTGCGCCTTAGAAATGATGGTCAAAGAAGCGGATTTAGAAAAAGGTTTGCAGGGAGGCCAGGTACGGATAGTTACTTTTCGGAGTGTCGCAACTCATATCCTACCGGGTATTATTGCTAAATTTCGCAGTTGCTTTCCCAAAATTACGGTTAGTATTACCGAAGTTTATTATACCCAAGCTGTGGAAGAGGCTTTGCGATCGGGCAAAGCAGACATCGGCTTTGTCTCTCTTCCCATCTCCGATGAATTTGAAACGAGGGAAATTTTGCGGGATAAATATGTTGTGTTGCTGCCACCAACTGCCAAATTGTCAAATGCTAAGATTACCTGGGAAGAATTAGCGGCTTATCCATTGATTTTGCAGCCGGTGGAAAATGCTTGTTCTGTACCGCTGCGAAAATATTTGACAACTTCGGGGTTTCCCTTAAATATCGCTTACGAACTCAGCGAAGATTCAACTATTGTCAGTATGGTGATGCAAGGTTTGGGTACAGCAATTCTTCCCCGTTTGGCGGCGGAACCGATACCTACTTCGGTGAAAGTTTGCAGTTTGCCTGCGGATTTTGAGAGGGTAATTGGGGTGGCTGTTTTGAGGAATGGGTTGTTGATTCCTGCCGTTTTTGCGTTTTTGGATTTAGTTAAAAGTGCCGCAGAGATTGATTCTGAGGGCGAGTTTGCGATTAATCCTTCTTAAGTAATTAATTGTTATTGGTTATTGTTATTTGTTCTTTAACTGGTTCCCAGGCAGAGCCCATTGGTGACAATTTCCTAATTTGTCACCAATGTCAAGTGGGATAGGCAGACAGATTTAACTGTTATCAGATCCTGGATTTATGCTCATATTTGACAATCCTCCAAAGTTGAGACGGCTAAAACGCCGATAATTAACACTAGGGCGATCGACCAATTAGGCGGTTGTTTCGGAAGATTCTTTTTTTAGGCATTGGGCATGGGGCATTGGGCATTGGCCAAACAGGGCATTGGGCATCGGGCATCAGGCATCGGGAAAATTTATATAGCAATTTTCACATAATGCTGAACACTTTCTGAAGACTTTCTCTTCCCTTCTCTTCTCCTCTCTTCCTTCGCGTCCTTCGCGTCTTCGTGGTTCGTTAAAAAAAAACCGATCGCCATTCTTAAAAAATTCCCATATCCAAGAAATATTAATGTATAGTAGGGGCAGGGCGGGTTTATGAAATTGTATATTACGGGCAATTATTGTTTGCGAACCCGCCCTACAAAATTCAACATCAAACAAGTCCGAATCATCTCGTTTCCGGTTGCATCGGTATTATTCAAACAGTTAACAGTCAACAGTCAACAGTCAACAGTCAACAGTCATTCTGGTTCAACCGGAATTGATATTACAATTTATAACAATCTATGGCTCCTACAGTTTTGATTACAGGCGCTTCTCAAGGAAGTGGCAAAGCAACAGCAATTTTATTTGCAAGTAAAGGTTACGATGTAGTGATGGTAGCTCGCCAGCCAGAGAGATTGGCAGCAGCAGCGGCTCAAGTGCAGCGAGAAGGCACTTCCGCTGTAGCTATTGCCGGGGATGTTGGCGACATTCATCAAGTGCGCGCGATCGTCCAAAAAGCCCTAGATACCTGCGGCAACATCGATGTTTTGGTTAACAATGCTGGCATTTGTCTCACGGGGGCGATCGAGCACACTACCTCCGAAGACTGGCAGCAATTAATGAATACCAATTTTTGGGGATGCGTTAACACAATTCAAGAAATATTGCCACATTTTTTGCAACGAAAAACAGGGACAATAGTCAATGTTGGTTCTATTGGTGGCAAAATGCCTTTGCCTCAAATGACTGCTTATTGTGCCAGCAAATATGCAGTAACTGGTTTAACAGAAACTTTGAGATTGGAATTAGCGCCTCAAGGTATTCACGTTTGCGCCGTGCATCCGGGCCTAATTAATAGCGATTTTTTAGAAAGAGCTCAATTTCGCGATCGAGACGAACCCGCAGTCGAATTGCGCCGTCAGCAAATGAGCAAAATGCTGAAATCTGAGTGGGCAACTCAGCCCGAAGATATTGCTAAAGCTATCTGGGATGCTGTGAAAAATCAGCGTGCAGAAGTTACCGTCGGCCCCGCTTTTGTAGCGTCGGAAGCTTATCGGTTGTTTCCCGGTTTGATGCAGTGGGCAATGGAAAAGGGCAAGTTATAATCCTAATTGGTAGTTGGTAAGGTGCGCCATAAGCACCAGACAAATTATTAGTAACGCGCATCAGTCCTAGGGGGTCGGTTCATCTGAATATATACAACTAAAGAAAGAGACTGTGAAAGCCGCCCGAACACTATAATGGCAAACAAACCAGGAAATACACCATGCAAATCAAAGCACTGGCCGTTAAAAAAACAGGCGGATTGCTTGAAGAATACAAATTCGATGTCGAACCTCCAAAAGTACATGAATGTATTATCAAAGTGTTAACCTGCGGCATCTGTCACTCAGACTTGCACATGATTGACAACGATTGGGGTCAATCAAAATATCCCCTCGTTCCCGGCCACGAAGTTATCGGAGAAGTGGCAGAAATAGGGCCGCAAGTGACTCATTTAAAAGTGGGCGATCGCGTTGGTGTCGGCTGGCAAAGGTCGTCTTGTTTGCAGTGCCGCGACTGCTTGCGCGGTAACGAAAATCTCTGCGATGAAAACCAGGGATTAATTGTTACAGGCCCGGGCGGTTTTGCCGATTATTTGATGGTAGATTCCCGCTTTGCTTTTCCTATTCCCAAAGGCATCGATTCCAAAATAGCGGGGCCGCTGTTGTGCGGCGGAATTACGGTTTACGCAGGTTTGCGGAATGCGGGGATGAGTTCCGGCCAAGAAATTGGAATTCTCGGCATCGGTGGTTTAGGACACATGGCGGTGCAATTTGCCAAAAAATTAGGAAACCGAGTTACAGTTTTTACTACTTCCCAAGATAAGGCAGAATTTGCACATAAAATGGGGGCGGACGAAGCTATTGTAGTAGGAAAAGGCGAAATTCCTCAAGCCCCCAGCAGTAAATTAGATATTTTGTTGAGCACTGTTCCTGCTGCTTTAGATTGGGTTCCGTACATTGATTTTCTCGATTCTAACGGTGCGCTTTCTTTTGTGGGAGTTCCCGACGAACCTTTGAGCATTCCGTTATTTTCGCTGCTGGTGAAGCAACGCCGAATTGTGAGTTCTCTCATCGGCGGTCGCGCTATGATTAATGAAATGCTGGCAATTGCAGAGAAGTTTGAGATTGAGCCGATTGTCGAAGTTTTTGCGATCGCACAAGCGAATGAAGCAATGCAGAAAGTCCGGGACAATCAAGTGCGCTATCGCGCAGTTTTGACGATGAGTTAGATAATGGGTAATGGGTAAGGTGCGCCTAGCGCACCCTACTAGAGATATATAAGCAACGAATTAAAGCAAAGAATTAGCATTAATAAAACGGCCGTTTAAATCGGCTGGGGTCACGTTCAACACAGTACCCAACAAAGCATTAGTAAAACCGAATCTAATATTAGTAGCTTCCACACGGCCGTTGCCATCGGGATCGAGACTTTGCCGCGAGATGCCACCCTTGGCTAATAAGCTAGTTCCACCGGCTATACTTGCAGGATCGATCAGCAGCAGTCTCGGATCGTTAAAGCTATAGCTTACCTCTTCCAAGGAGATATTGCTGCTGGTAAATGCCACACTAATTCCAATCGAATCGCTAGACTTATCAAAATCCACAATTACCGCGTCAGAAACTTCAATTCCAACTAATCTGCTTCCCGCTTGATCGACTCGCAAAACAAAGACATCGCTACCTGCACCACCTTGGTAAATATCCACATCTCTGTCGCCAATTAAAGTATCATTACCGTCTCCGCCCACTAACAAATCAACACCTTGTCCTCCGCGCAGCAAATCATTTCCCGCACCCCCATCAAGGAAATCGCTATTTCTATCTCCTGTCAAGAAATCGTCGCCAGTTTCTCCCAAAACATCGTCATCATCTTTGCCGGCGTAAATAGAATCATTGCCGACACCGCCTAACAGACTGTCTTGATCATCGTTGCCGAAAATCCGTTCTGCATCTGACGAGCCCCTGACAGTATCATTGCCGCCCACCATCCAAAGTCCCCCAGGAAAACTAGCAAGTTGTCCTGGTGCAAGTGTAATATTTTCAGGAGAATTGTCTCCTACCAAACGAGAGATGCCTGAATTATCGGGCGTGAGTACCATAGTTGTAAACTTTGTGCGAGGTGAGCATGGATATTGTGCAATATTCTACAGCTTAGTAGGGTGCGCCAGAGCACAGTTACTTCCTCACTCGCGATCGAGCAATAGTTGGCGAACCCTACTAGACAGCTCGATCGCTCCATCTTGGCACAAGCCTGATGGAAGTATCCTAGATTAAAATAAAAGTTAAAATTTGAGCCGATGCCAATTATCTTAGTTGAAGACTTGAGCAAAGTTTATCCCGTAGCGATTAAAGAACCGGGACTTAAAGGAACAGTGCGACACTTTTTTAGTCGCACTTACCGCAATGTCAAAGCTGTTGAGGGTGTTTCTTTCAGTATTGAACCGGGGGAAGTCGTGGGGTTTCTCGGTGCTAACGGTGCAGGCAAAACTACTACGCTGAAAATGCTGACTGGTTTGATTTATCCGTCTGCGGGTACTGTGAGAGTGTGCGATCGTACTCCTTCCCGGCGCCAGGCAGATTTTCTGCAAAAAATTACGTTAGTGATGGGGCAGAAACAGCAGTTAATTTGGGATTTACCTGTGCTTGACTCTCTGCGAATCAATGCCGCTGTCTACGGCATTCCCGATACAGATTATCGGCGGCGAGTCGGAGAATTGACAGAAATGCTGTCACTAGAAGGCAAGTTAAATCAGGCGGTGCGAAAGCTGTCTTTAGGCGAACGCATGAAAGCTGAATTGATGGCCGCACTAATGCACCAGCCGCAGGTATTATTTTTAGATGAACCGACTTTAGGTTTGGATATAAACGCACAGTTTAGCGTCAGGCAATTTCTGCGAGAATATAACGAGCGCTATCAAGCAACAGTGCTGTTGACGAGCCATTACATGGCTGACATTACTGCTTTGTGCAAGCGCGTTTTGTTAATCCATGAAGGTCAATTAGTTTATGATGGCAGTCTGGATGGATTGCTCGACAGGTTTGCACCTTATCGGGAAGTTCAGGTAAAATTAGCTCAGCCTCTGGCAAAAGATAGTGCTTTTGCTTACGGCGAGGTAGAATCTATTGAGGGAAATTCTGTACGGTTTTTAGTCAAAAGGGAGGAGCTGACGGTGAGCGTGTCGAAGATTTTGGCGCAGTTGGAAGTGATAGATTTGACTGTTACTGATCCGCCAATTGAAGAGGTAATTGGTAGAGTTTTTCGCACGGGAAAAGTGTAAGATTTTTGGATAAGCTCATTCTCTATAACAGGCGAGATGCCTGTTCCACTATAATAGTTATAATAGTTATAAAGTAGAATTGGCATCTTGCCTATTCCACTAGAGATTCAGTGTTTTTGTGGAACGGGCTTCTAGCCCGTTGCTAACCCCAAAAAACACGCAAGATGCCTATTCCACTAGAGATTCAATGTTTTTGTGGAACGGGCTTCTAGCCCGTTGCTAACCCCAAAAAAACAGGCAAGATGCCTGTTCCACTAGAGATTTAATGTTTTTGTGGAACGGGCTTCTAGCCCGTTGCTAACCCAAAAAATCAACTCTAAAATTGATATGAACAAAATTTTTAGAATTGCTAAAACTTTGCTCGTTACCTACTACGCTTATATGCTCGAATACCGGGCGGAATTGTTTTTGTGGGCCCTTTCGGGAGCTTTGCCGTTTATATTGATGGGTGTCTGGATGCAGGCGGCAGAAACTGGTCAATTTGGGCTGAATTCGATCGACTTTGCCCGTTATTTTTTAGCCGCTTTCATTGTCAGGCAAACAAATGTAGTTTGGGTGATTTGGGAGTTTGAAAAGGAAGTAGTGCAAGGCACGCTATCTAATAGATTGTTGCAGCCTCTCGATCCGGTATGGCATCACTTTGCATCTCACGTTTCCGAAAGGTTTGCGAGGCTGCCCTTTGTATGCGGATTAGTGCTGCTGTTTTTTGCACTTTACCCGCAGTCTTTTTGGCTGCCGAGTTTGGGCCAGTTTTTGCTGTTTTCGCTGGTTATCGTCTTGGCTTTTTGCTTGCGGTTCCTGATCCAGTATACCTTTGCGCTGTTTGCTTTTTGGCTGGAAAGGGCAAGTGCGATCGAGCAATTCTGGTTTCTAATTTACCTGTTTTTATCGGGACTTATCGCGCCGCTAGAAGTGTTTCCCGCACCCGTGCGCGAAGTAGTTTTGTGGACGCCTTTTCCTTATTTGATTCATTTTCCCGCTTCAATCTTGATAGGATTGCCCGTAGATGTAGGCCGCGGTTTTTTGGTAATGTTGGGTTGGAGTGCGGTGTTTTTTGTGTGGAATCGCTGGCTGTGGCGACAGGGCTTGAAGCAGTATTCGGGCATGGGCGCTTAAATAATAATTAAAAATTAGAAAACTGTAAGGTGCGTCACAGTACAAATATTAATCGTTTTATCAAAAACAATTAGCTGACGCATCTACTTAACACGAGTTTAAAAAAACAATGCAACTTTATGCAAGCTGCAAACTCTTATGTGATCGGTAATTCCAAATCTAAAATCTAAAATCTAACATTTAAAATGTTATAAGTCGATCGCACACATCATGCAAAAATGCAATCGCGAGTATTCGACAATTGCATAAACCTCCATTTTTTGTATATATAAGTACAAAAGTTTACAATAAAGTCTTATATTAATTAACCCAACGACTGATAAACGGGATAAAAAAGATTCTAATGACAGCCAAAAAAAACCTCATTGTAATCGGCAATGGCATGGTAGGTCACAAGTTCCTAGAGTTAATGGTGAGCTCGGATGCTGCCAAAAACTGGAATTTAATTACTTTTTGTGAAGAACCGCGCGTTGCTTACGATCGCGTAAACCTCAGCGGATTTTTCTCTGGCAAAACAGCAGGAGATTTATCTTTAGTTCCACCTGGATTTTATCACACAAATGACATAAAGCTTCACATCGGCGACAAAGCAGTCGCTATCAATCGGCAACAAAAAACAGTCTCTTCAGCCAACGGTTTAGAAGTTCCCTACGACAAAATTGTTCTCGCGACCGGTTCCTATCCATTTGTGCCATCAATTAAAGGCAAAGACGCTACAGGGACTTTTGTTTACCGGACAATTGACGACCTGGAGGCGATGTTAGATTACGCTAAAAATTGCCAAACTGGTGTAGTGATTGGCGGCGGGTTGTTAGGTCTAGAATGTGCTAATGCTCTGCAAAATATGGGTCTAAAAACTCACGTTGTTGAGTTTGCGCCGCGGCTGATGCCCGTACAAGTTGACGAGATGGGCGGGGCAATTCTTCGCAGCAAAATAGAAGAGTTGGGGGTTTCGGTTCATACCAGCAAATCTACCACAGAAATTGTCAGCGAAGATGGCAAAGTTACTAAAATGCTGTTTGCTGACGGTTCGGAATTGGCAACAGATATGATTGTCTTTTCTGCTGGAATTCGCCCCCGCGACGAAATTGCCAAAAGTTGCGGTATAGAAGTAGGAGAACGCGGTGGCATTGTGATTAATGATAGCTGCCAAACCTCCGATCCTGACATTTATGCGATCGGAGAATGCGCGCTGTATCAAAATCGCATCTACGGCTTAGTTGCGCCTGGGTATACAATGGCAAGCGTAGCGGCAGATATTTTGAGCCGTGCAGCGGATGACGGGCAAGATGCCCGTTCCACAAGCACTTTTACAGGTGCGGATATGTCCACTAAACTCAAATTATTGGGGGTGGATGTCGCTAGTTTTGGTGATCCTTTTCCCAAGTCGGGCGATGCTAAAGAAATTGTTGTTACTGACACATTCCAAGGCATTTACAAAAAATTAGTTTTAAATCAAGACGGCAGCAGGATTTTAGGTGGAATTCTCGTAGGAGATGCTTCGGCTTACGGCACTTTGCTGCAATTCATGCAAAATGAAATTGCTCTGCCGCCACATCCCGAAGATTTGTTAATGCCACCGCGAGAAGGGGGAGTACCGGCGGGTTTTGGAGTTGACAGTTTGCCGGATTCGGCTCAAATTTGTTCTTGCAATAATGTTACCAAAGGGCAGATTTGTGCAGCGATTCGCGATTATAATTTAACCGATGTTGCCAGCGTCAAGAAATGCACTCAAGCTGGGACAGGCTGTGGCGGGTGCGTGCCTTTGGTGACGGATATCTTCAAGTCGGAGATGAAAAAAGCTGGGTTTGCAGTCAAAAATAATCTCTGCGAACATTTTGAATATTCTCGTCAAGAATTGTACCATTTAGTGCGTGCTCAAGAGATAAAAACTTTTGAGGAGTTGATTGAAAGACATGGCAAAGGTAAGGGTTGCGAAATTTGCAAGCCTGCTGTTGGTTCGATGCTAGCTTCTACTTGGAATGACCATATTTTAGAGAAGTCTCACGTCGGTTTGCAAGATACGAACGATTACTTTTTGGCAAACATTCAGCGCGACGGTACTTATTCGGTGGTGCCGCGAATACCGGGGGGAGAAATTACGCCGGATAAGTTGATTGTTTTGGGTGAAGTTGCCAGGGATTTTGGGCTTTATACTAAGATTACTGGCGGGCAACGGATTGATTTGTTTGGAGCTCGTGTGGATCAATTGCCGCATATTTGGCGTCGGTTGATTGATGCGGGATTTGAGTCGGGACACGCTTACGGTAAGGCTCTGCGTACTGTAAAATCTTGTGTTGGCAGCACTTGGTGCCGCTTTGGGGTGCAGGATTCTACGAGTTTGGCGATCGAGGTTGAATTGCGGTATCGTGGTTTGCGATCGCCCCACAAGCTCAAATCTGCTGTCTCTGGTTGCACTCGCGAATGCGCGGAAGCTCAAAGCAAGGACTTTGGGATAATTGCGACGGAGAATGGTTGGAATTTGTACGTGTGTGGCAATGGCGGCATTAAGCCACAGCACGCGGTTTTGCTGGCGACGGATATCGATAAGGAAACGCTGATTAAGTATATCGATCGATTCTTGGTTTTCTACATCCGCACCGCCGACAGATTGGAACGCACTGCTACTTGGTTGAACAAACTTGAGGGCGGGATTGAATACTTGAAACAGGTAATAATTGAGGATTCTCTGGGCATTTGTGCTGAATTAGAAGCGCAGATGGAACATTTAGTGAATACTTATCAATGTGAGTGGAAAACGACGATTGAAGACCCGCAAAAGGTGCAGCGGTTCCGGCATTTTGTGAATTCCGATTTGCCCGATCCGAGTATTGTTCGTGTTGCGGAACGGGGACAAACGCGGCCGGCTAACGAACATGAAAAATCTTTGGTTGGAGTATCGGAATAATCGATCCCCAGCCCTCCCCTTGCTAAGGGGAGGGAGCAAGATAACCCCTCCCCAGCCCTCCCCTTGCTAAGGGGAGGGAGCAAGAATCTCGTTCCCAGGCTCTGCCTGCGAATGAATTCTGGGAAGCTCTGCCTCCTTCCGCGAGGCGAGGCAGAGCCTCGAAACCTACGTTCCCAGCCGGAGACTGGGAACGAGATTGAAGTAAAATAACAGGAAAAGAAGATGGTTCAATCATTACAAGTTTCCGATACAGTAACAACTTGGGTAGATGTGTGTTCTCTGGATGCGATCGCCCCTTATACTGGAGTTTGCGCTTTAGTTAAAGGCGAACAAGTGGCGATTTTCCGAGTGGGAAACGGGGATGAAGTTTATGCGCTTAGCAATTACGACCCCTTTAGCAAAGCTTTTGTTTTGTCGCGGGGAATTGTGGGCGATCGCAACGGCACTCTCAAAGTTGCTTCTCCCATTTACAAGCAAAACTTTAGTCTCGCTACCGGGCAATGTCTGGACGATGAAACGGTAAAAATTCCGACTTTTGCGGTTCGGGTTGCTGCCGATCGCGTCCAAGTAGCTGTTAGTTAGATTCAGCCGCTTAATTGTTCGATCGCCATCCGCCACCACCTAACATTCCTGTGGGTGCTGGCGGATTTTGCATTGGGGCCCTGCCGACTCAGTATTTTTCGTATAAAATAGAGTCGATTAGCTCCATACTCCAGGCTAGCTCAAAAAAATCTCAACTAATATCGGAGCTGATGCGAGGATTGTCAATGCAAACAAACTTCAGGGACAGGGTATCGCTATGTTGTTAAAAAAACTTGTTTCCGAAAATAATCCCCAGACTGTAGCAGAGTTAATCCATGCCCAACTCAAAATCGGTCAACTGACTTGGGGCCAACTCAACACACAAGTTTTCGGCCAGCACTGGCGGGACGAATCTTTGCACGAAGTCCTCACAGAAATTGCAGCTAAGCTCGACAAAGAAACAGCGAGCAAAATTATAGAATATCTCACAGATCAAAACGGTCAACAAGAAAAATTTATTAATTTGTTTTTAGCAGCGCAATGCCTGTTAAAAGTTGAAAATGATGTTAATAAAAAAACCGCCAAAAAACTGTTAAACGCTTTAAAAAAGTTATCGCAATACGGCACGGGTTTCCTGATTCTTTATCAAAGCGCTCAAGAATTGCAGGAAATTTATCAAATTCGCAATCGATCGATCGCGGCGATCGCCCAAACTTGGAAAAACGACCCGCAAACCCTGCCTTGGCTGAAAATACTCGCTCACTCCAGTGACTGTGGCGAAGTCCGGGCCACAGCAGTCGAAGCAATAGCCCGTGGTTGGCCAGAGCAGCCAGAAATTTACCTAATGCTCAAAAACCTCGCCAAATCCGATGGAAGCTGGGCAGTGCGATCGACCTGTGTCCGAGAAATGGCTTCTGGTTGGCCAGACACGAGCGATACCTTGCCGCTGCTGGCTGCCCTAGCTCAGTTCGATCAAAGTCCCGCAGTCCGCACCACAGCAATCGAACAGTTAGCCTCAAATTGGCCCGATCGCACAGATACCTTGCTGGTGCTGAGAACCGCCGCCGAATCCGACGAAAATTTGGGAGTGCGAGTCTGTGCGTGGCAAGAAATAGCCAGAGGTTGGCACAGCCTTTTAGGCACGGCCTCCCTGCTCAAAAACCTTGCCCAGACAGGAAGTTCTATCCTGCGAACCGTAGCGGTGCGGGAGTTGGCAGCGGGCTGGCCCGCCGCAGCCGACGTTTGCCTGCTGCTGAAAACCCTAGCCGAATCCGACACCAGCAAAGAAGTGCGGACAGCAGCCTTAGAAGAATTAGCCTCGCACTGGCCCGGCGAGTCCGACATTTACCCGCTGCTGAAAACTAAAGCCGAGTCCGACGCGAGTTCGAGCGTCCGGCGCGCAGCAGTGCAAGCAATTGCCTCTGGCTGGCCCGGGAACCCCGAAACTCTGACTTTTTTGAAAAATATAGCATTGGGCGATCGCGACGCCGACCTGCGAGAAATAGCCCTACAACAGATAGCCGCAGGTTGGCCCGACCACCCAGAAACCCTGCCCCTGCTGCAAAAAATAGCTGATTCCGAAGATTACTGGACTGTGCGGCAAGTAGTAGTGGAAGCAGTCGCCGCACTGCCGTCAGCCAGTCTTGAAGTCTTTGCTTGGTTGCAAAATCTCGCCGAGTCAGACAGACACCTCAACGTCCGAGAAACTGCGGTGGAAGAAATCGCAAAACGCTGGTCTCACCGGGGCGAGACGCTGCCTTTCCTCAAAAGCCTGGTCGAGTCGGAGCAAGATTCTCACTTGCTGAGCGTGCTGGTGCGGGCGATCGTCCGGGGGTGGCCCGACGACCCGGAAACCTTGCCTTGGCTGAAAATTCAGCTCGATTCTAGCCATGCGCTTGTGCGCCCAGCGGCGGTGCTTGAACTTGCTTACAACTGGCCCGACAATCCTGAAACTTGGATGCTGCTGGAGGCTAAAGCAGAGGGCGATGAGAGTCCGGCTGTGAGACAAATCGCTTTGCAAAAGTTAGCGCGTGGGTGGACAAATCAGTCTCAAACTTTCGAGTGGCTCAAAAGTAGAGCTCAAAAGGATGAAGATTCGCAGGTGCGGGCGATCGCCCTGGTAGAGTTAATGCGGGGATGGAAAGACGAGCCGGGAATGTTTGAGTTTTTGCGCGATCGAGCTTTGAGCGATGTTGACAATCAAAACGGTTCTTTTCCTTACAATCCCAGGTTTACAGCACTCGAAGCGATTATCGAACATTATCCCGAAAATCCGGGAGTTGTGCCTTTGTTGCGATCGCTTGCAGTTTCCGACGCCGACGAGCAAGTCCGGGCCTTAGCGGGCCGTCGGCTACGCAGCCAAGATTGGTAAGTGGAAACAATCCTTTAGACACCTCGAAAAATTAATCATGCCTGCTCTTATTTCTGGAGTTTGAGGATGCTCCAACTTGAGACGTTTAGGCATAACTTGTCTTCCTTGCACTCTTAACATTCTTTCAGTAGACCTCTTGCAAAAATCCTTTTCCTCCATTGATGGGACGGGCTCTCCGGCCCATCCCACAAGATTTATTTTTTCTTGTGGGATGGGCCGAAGAGCCCGTCCTAATTATTTTTGCAAGAGGTCTAGTATCTCATTCCGGCGCAGCCGGAAGTGATATTAACAGTTAACACTGGGACTAACTCAAACGAGTGACACTCAAATGAGTGACACTCGAAAAAGTTACTGTGCATCCACAATTTCCACCAGTTATACCTGAAATATCAAAGACCAAAACTTAAATCTTGAGAGGAACCAAATTATGTACACAGAAGAAAGAAGCTTGAACAATGAAACTATGGCTCTCGTCGCCGATACTACTTCTCAATCAAGTCTGGCATTTGCTGAAACCACTGCAGGAAACAAACCCACATTACAAAGGGGTTCAACAGGTCAAGCTGTCAAGGAACTACAACAGCTTCTATATCATTGGGGTTATTATTCCGGGGCGATTGACGGTATTTTCGGCATCCAAGTTCACAACGCCGTCAAAGGCTATCAACACCGCGTCTTTTTACAAGAAGATGGGATTGTCGGCCCTATCACTTGGCAAGCACTATACTCTGGTGCACCTGTGAATATGCCGGTAGTCATGAAGGGCAGTTCTGGTAATGCTGTTAAAATTGTTCAGAATGTCTTGAAAATGAATGGATACTATTTCGGTTCCATTGACGGATTCTTCGGGACGATGACAGATGTAGCAGTGCGACAATTGCAACTCAGCAAGGCTTTACCGCAAGATGGAATTGTCGGCTACAAAACTTGGCACGCCCTCAGCAAGTTACCGCACTAATGACGGGTTGGATTAATATCAATTCCAGTTGCACGAGCGAAATAATTGTTGACTGTTGACTGTTTAGTAGGGGTCATTCGATTTTAGATTTTAGATTTTAGATTTTGGATTGACCCCACGGATAAATTCGGGGGCTTGAGGATTTTAGATTTTAGATTTTGGATTGATTCCACGGATAAATTACGTGGCGAGTACCATCAAAAAATTCTTGGTCAAAAAACTGAATGGTTGACTGTTAACTGTTGACTCGATTTTATGATTCCGATGCAACCGAAAACCATATGATGACGTTGGCTGTTGGTATTTTGATGCTGTAGGAGTTTGTTTCATTTCAGTTGATAATTTAAGCAATATCTAAAGGAGTACGTGTCATGGATACTAAATTCAAGAGAAGAATTCTCTCAATTGATGGTGGTGGTATTCGGGGTATTATTCCGGCGATTCTTCTCAACTACATTGAAGAGCGCACAGGAAAACGCATAGCAACAATGTTTGATTTTATTGCAGGCACTTCAACAGGAGGAATTTTAGCACTGGGTTTAACTAAAAAGAACTCAGACTCTAGCATCAATAATGAGCCAGAGTATACCGCTGCCGAACTTGTAAATTTCTATCGTCAATATGGACAAAAGGTTTTTAATGAGTATATTCGACTGGATTTTGATGATTTGCTACAACCCAAGCACAACCCAAAAGGTAAGCAAGAAGTTTTAAAGAATCTTCTAGGTGAAGCTAAGGTTGAAGATGCCTTACGAGAAATTTTCATCCCTAGCTATGATATCGAACTGAGAGCACCAGTTTTTTTTACAAGCAATCCGGACGCAGAGGAACCCGAAAGTATTCATAGCCGTAAAGTATGTAGCGGATTCAAAATGTGGGAGGCAGCAATGGCAACTTCTGCTGCACCGACATTCTTTCCACCCTACCAACTCGACACGGCACATACTACCGATGAGGGATATTACGCTTTGGTAGACGGTGGAGTTTTTGCCAATAATCCTTCCTCACTTGCAATGATGGAGGCGATGATTTCTTACAAGAAAAAAACTGGTGAAGAACTACACCGTAAGGATACCCTTGTTGTTTCTTTGGGTACTGGCTCAGTAACCAGGAGGTATAAGTATAGAGATGCCCAAAATTGGGGACAAATCAAATGGGCAATTCCCTTACTTAACGTTGTTTTCGATGGTCAAAGCGAATCTGTTGCGTATCAGCTTCAGCAGCTAATGGTGACTAAAGGAGACAAAGAAAATAACCGAAATTACTATCGTTTTCAACTTCAATTGAGTAGTGATAATGGTCACGATCAAATGGACAACGCAAGTCCCAGTAATATTGAACACCTTGAGGAGCGAGGTGAAAAACTGATTCAAAACAGTAAGAGAGATTTGGATGAGTTGTGTAAGCTTTTGAAGGAGGAGACTGAACTATATTCTAATTAACCGGACAGTTAACTCGATGTACGGTTGGAGGATTTTTAATGGGGGTAAGACTTTGTGTGTATTCATTCCCAGAAAAGGGCATCGCATACCGCACTGCTTCCCCCATTAGCGAACACCGATCGCACTCCGAAGCTGTTTTCTCCCACCTCAACAACTGTTTCCGCAAAACTTGGTATTGCTTGCGCCGCTGCACGAGGCTTGCAGTTTCTGACACCGACGAGCAAGTGCGGGTATTAGTCGCTCTCCGGCTTGAAGTGTTCACAATTAACTGTTAATAATTGATCAAAAGGGCGATCGCATACCGCACCGCTTCCCCCATCATCGAACAGCGAACGCGCTCGGAAGCCGTTTTCTCCCACCTGAGCAACTGTTCCCGAAAAGCCGGATCTTGTTTTGCCCGCTGTACGATCGCCTGACTGATGACTTTCTTTTGAATCTGCTCTGTCGGGATACCTTGCTGCTTCAAATAATCCAACAGCCGCTGCACGCTTTCGGAAAATTTATCCGGCGTCTGAGACATCAAAATAAACGAAATTTGGCGTACCATTCGCTGGTAGATTTCCTGTCTTCTGAGCAATACTTCCTTGTGACCCGGCTCAGCCGGCTCGGCACTGTTACTAGGAACAGCCAAGTCGAGCAAACTCAAAATTTCAGCGCCCTTGGCTAAAACCTTTTCCAACATATCTGGATAAAGCTCCAAAATGCGATCGCCCAAAATCTTGCCATTCACCAAACGGTTCGCGGTCAGCCGCAGTAAATGTTGTTCTCCAGCAGACTCAAAAAATTGAACGTTCAACTTGAGTTCGCGGCTTTCCAACTCCACCCGGCGCACCGTAAAAACCAAAGCCTCCCAATTAGGAGGTTCAGCAAAACCCACCTCCACAATCGAACTTTCCTCTTGATGCTGCCGCCCCAATTCCCCAGACTCAAAATCGCGATCGACAGGCAAACGATTTGCCGCAACTTTCGCAGTATAATCAAACTGAGTAAAAACATAGCGACAGTCAACTTTCGACAGATCGACATCTTGAACTTGCCAATTTTGAATGCAGCAGCCCGTAAGCTGCGCCCCCTCCAAATTCGTCCGAATCAAACGGCACTCAATCAAACAAGCTTCTCTTAAATCCGCCTCACCCAACATCGCATCCATCAAATAAGCGCCGCTCAAATCAGCTTTTTGCAAATCAGCATTACGCAAATTAGCTTCGCTCAAATCCGCCCGCAACAAATACACTCCTTGCAGGTTAGCTCGCAGCAAAAGCGCCTTCTTAAAACTCGCTTTCAATAAATAAGAACCCGCCAGATTAGCTCGACTCAAATCAGCGTTATCCAGCACCGCCTCAGTCAAATCCGCCCCCGCCAGCACTGCTCGGTGCAAGTCAGCACCCGTCAGATTTACCGATCGCATTTGAGCGCCATTCAAGTCAGCTTCAATCAAATTTACACCGATTAAAATTGCCGATCGCAAATTCGCTTCCACCAAATGCGCTTCCCGCAAATTAGCGCCCGTTAAATTAGCACCAACAAGACTGGCGCGGTTGAGATTCGCCTCCATCAATTCCGCCGCCATCAACTTCGCGCCGTCGAGTTTAGCCCCAGCCAAATTAATTTGGTCAGATTTAACTCCTTGAAGATTAGCACCGCCCAAATCCGCTGCCGGGAACGCGGCCCAATTGAGTTCTGCTGCTTCCAAACAAGCAAGGCGCAAATCCGCTTTAGCAAGATTTGCCCCGCTCAAATTTGCCCCGCTCAAATTCGCCCCAGCCAGCCCCGCACTGCGGAGATCCGCGCGGCGCAAACAAGCCCCTATCAACTTGGCATTGCTCAAAAAAGACCAGCTCAAATTAGCACCGGTCAAGTTAGCACCAGTGAGGTCTATTTCTCGCAGGTTGACACCGCTTAAACTAGCGCCACTGAGGTCAATGTGACTAAAGTTGCGCTCTCCCTGTTGATAGCGCTGTAAAAATTCTTGTGTTTGCATTCCGCTGGTTTGGGGGCTGGCAATTTAGCTGTTTTAGGACGCGCTGGTGAATAACTTTAACTGTAAGGTACGCAATGAACACGAGCGGGCTAGGCACGGGGACACTACTCCTACTACTTACTGCAATAACTCATGTCCTCCGGGTGATCCGTGGGTACTTTACCCCTATAGATAGCAGCTCAAAGGATTTGTTGCGTAAGTTCTATTTCTACTACCAGTTTTACAGACTTTTGTAACTTCAAGTAGCCGAGTTCATATCTGATACTCTGCCCCGCCGGAGACTGCTTTTACCTAAAGCGCTGCAATTCTTGCTGCAAGTGCTTTCCCCATTTAGTCGCTAGAGGAATTTCTGTAAAAGGAACCTGCACCGCAGCAGCATCTTTCAACAAAAATTCGAGGGCGATTGGACTTCCAGAATTCGGCGGCGACTCTAAATCAACTGCCTGAGAGTTGACTAACAACCGCAGTGACTGCACGTCTTTTAAAGAAAAAGTTTGCAAATTCACAGGCCCGCTGCGAGTAGGTTTTCCCCAAGTTAAACTGTCTTCTTGCTGACCAAGTACAGCATAAATATCGTACTTAGCTTTAGCGAATTGTTCTGCCCAGACGCGATACGCTTCCAGCTTTTGATACTCGTTCCATCCAGCCCAAGCTAGAGAAATAAAAATTGCCAGCAGCGGCAGCCACATTAAACCTCTTTCCATGCAATACCCTTGTTGAAAATAGTCCCGGTTCTGTTTGTCATCTTCTCTAATGATACAATTAATTGAACTCCTCAAACTTGCTCAGCAATTTAAACTAGAAATTAGAGCCATTTTTGAGCGAGCAACAGCCACCGCCGAAAACTACCAAACGCCCCCGTGCGAGATATCCACAAGCCGCAGCAAGGAAAACTGGCGCTGGCGGTGAAAATTGGGTTATTGTGGTGAACACGCCTTCCCTAAACGGACGATCGGCAATGAAAAAGTTTTTCCTTCTGTGCTTATTTTTAATCGGGCTCGGCTGGGCGATTTCTAATTTCCCAGGACTTGCTACTCAAGGCACTTACGACTCGATTGTGCTGGATTTCCGCGAAGATTTGGGTGCTGCTGAGATTGCGAAAGAAGTAAATGCGATCGCCCAACAGTACCAAGTCGCACCGCAACTCAACAGCGAATTCTCAGCGGCCGACAATGTATATGTAGTTAAGGGCGATCGCACTTTGCTAAATGCCCTGAGAAAATCAAATTTGGCTAAAGATACCGAATACATTGAACCGAACTACGTTTACAGCGCTTTCGAGATTCCCAACGACCCCATGTATACCAAGCAGTGGAATCTCCGCAGTATCAACGTAGAATCTGCCTGGAACGAAACCAAAGGCAGTGGCACAACAGTAGCGATAATTGACACGGGTATTACTCCAGTCGCTGACTTAAAAGAAACCAAATTTGTACCAGGCTACGACTTTGTAAACGATCGCGCCGAAGCCTACGATGACAACGGCCACGGTACTCACGTCGCAGGTACTGTCGCCCAATCAACTAACAACAATTACGGCGTCGCGGGCATCGCCTACGAAGCAGCTTTAATGCCGCTAAAAGTATTAAGCGGCAGCGGTGGCGGCACGGTTTCCGACATCGCCGAAGCGATTAAATTTGCTGCTGACAACGGTGCAGATGTCATCAACATGAGTCTCGGTGGCGGTGGCGAAAGTCAGTTAATGGAAGAGGCGATCGACTACGCCCACTCTAAAGGCGTTGTCATCATCGCAGCAGCCGGCAACTCCGGCGACAGTTCCGCTTCCTATCCCGCCCGCTATCCCCACGTCATCGGCGTTTCCGCCCTCGGCCCCGACGACGAAAAAGCCTCTTACTCCAATTTCGGCGCAGGGGTTGACATTGCAGCCCCCGGCGGTTCTGAAATGGGCAAGATCCTGCAAAGTACGATCGACCCGGAAACCGGCGCCGAAGTCTTTGAAGGCTACCAAGGCACTAGCATGGCTTCTCCCCACGTTGCAGCCGTTGCAGCCCTTGTCAAGGCCTCCGGTATCACAGAACCAGACGAAATTCGCAGCGTACTTTTGCAGTCCTCGCGAACTGTCACTGAAGATCCGTTAAACCATTTTGGTTCGGGACACCTCGACGCAGCCGCAGCAGTTCAGCTAGCCCAGCGCGGACAAATCAACTTCCGCGATTTCTTCCGCTGGCTGCGCGATAACGGGTATCTCAGCCCCCGCTTTTGGATTGACGGCGGTGCAGTCGCCCTGTTGCCTAAAATTGCAATGGTGCTCGGTTCTTACCTGCTGGCTTTCTTTATGCGGAATTATTTTCCGTTCCAGTGGACTTGGGGCTTTTCCGGCGGCTTGATTGCTGGCAGTTCTGGGTTCTTTGGCCTGCGAAATCTGTTTGTATTTGACTTGCCGCAGTGGCCGATGCGGGTGATGGGCAGTTCTATTCCCGAACTCGGGGGTGCAATTAATGGCAGCAGTATGCTGAATCCCTTTTTTGCTAGCGTTTTGATTCCTGGGATTTTGATTGCTTTGCTGTTGGGACATCAACAGTGGAAGTGGATCGCGATCGCAATTTCGATCGGCTTTGCTAGCAGTTTAGCGGTGAATGCTTTTGTATCTCCCGCTGTTTGGGGATTGGGAACTGGTTTGGTATCACAATCATTCTTGATTGTCAATGCTTTGCTGTGTTTCGGACTGGCGCGTTTAGCAATTAAAACAGAGGTGCGATCGGCATGAGTATTACTGTCAAAGGTGAAATTGAACGCAAAGGATTAGGCCCGGGCACTTGGGCTTTGGTTGGCCAAGATGGGGAAACTTACGAACTTAAGGATGCTCCTTCTGACTTGAAAAAAGCTGGTTTGAAAGTCAGTGTTAAAGGTGAAGTCCGCAAGGATGTGATGACTTTTGCTATGATCGGCCCGGTGCTTGAGGTGCAGTCTTTTGAGGTGTTGTAGGTCGATCGACTAATCCAGCTTTCGAGCAAAAAAAACCCCGGCCAAAATTGGCTGGGGTTTATTAATCAGGGTGTATCTTTATTTACTTTCCAGTGGCTAGCACGATGTTCGGGATCAATTTGATTTTTAACCGCAGATGTACGCAGATTAACGCGGATAATTCTTGATTTATTGAAATTTTGTGGTTTTGACTGCAATACGAAAAAAAAACCCGGCCAAAATTGGTCGGGAGTTAATTAATCAGGGTGCATCTACTAATTTAGTCTCCGGTTCGAGGTGCACCTATTCCGGACAGTTTGGGAAAATTTGGGAAAATTTGTGGTTTGGGGTGCGATCGCTCAAAAAAAAACCCGCATTAAGAAGGTCGGGAGTTAATTAATCAGGGTGCATCTACTAATCTAGTTCTCGTTTTTACAGCGATCATTTATAAAACAGTTTAAAATATACTCAATGAGTTTATTTTGATGAATTGATACCTGATGGTTTTTTTAAATTTATGCGAGTTATCAGCAAAAGAACCCTGAGAGACTTTTGGGAAAAACACCCCTATGCAGAACCCAATTTATTACAATGGTATCAGCGAACGTCCGAGGCAGCATGGAAAAACCTAGCCGAAGTCCGCCAAGTTTTTCTCTCAGCCGATATCGTAGGAAATTTTACAATTTTCAATATCAGTGGCAACAACTACCGACTCATTACCTTTATCGATTATGAATATCAGCTAATTTTCATCCGTCGCGTACTAACTCATGCCGAATATAACAAGGAGAATTGGAAAAATGACAGTTGGTTTAAAAACTCCTAGCAACTACTATATGGAACTCATCACCACCTTTCCACCACGTCCAATCACTAATGATGATGAATTAATCGCCACGCAAACTCGCATTAATGAAATTCTCGATCGAGCAAGTATCACCTCCGACGATCGGGATTATTTAAAAGTGTTGGGTACACTGGTATATGACTATGAAGAAGAACACGAAATTTGGCCTACATTGAAAGGAATTGCCCTGGTGAAAACATTAATAAATGAAGATAACGTTTCGCCAGAAAAAGTGTTAGAAATCTTTGAGAGTGAAGAGAATTTCAACGAAGTTATGATGAGCAAGAGAGAACTAACTGTCGGTCAATTAAAAAAACTCGGAGAGTTATTTCACATCTCGCCATCTGCTTTTGTGGACTAAAACTTTTCTCCAGCCTCACAGCACCTTTTTCAGGACAAATCTGATTTTTAACCGCGATACACGCAGATTAACGCTGACAGGCGTTGATTTAGTGCTGATTTGTGGTATAGAGTGCGATCGCCCAAAAAAAACCCCGGCCAAAATTGGTCGGGAGTTAATTAATCAGGGTGCATCTACTAATTTATTCTCCGATTCGAGGTGCACCTGTTCCGGACAGTTTGGGAAAATTTGGGAAAATTGGTGGTTTGGGGTGCAATACGAAAAAAAAACCCCCAAACCAGAATTGGCGGGGAGTTAATTAATCAGGGTGCATCTACCAATTAAGCTTCCTGAGAATTCCAGCGCCATCCGGACAACCTCAAACTTTCTTCAGCATCACCGTCGATACCGCAAAAAAAAACCCCAAACCAAAATTGGTCGGGAGTTATTTAATCAGGGTGCATCTACCAATTAAGCTTCCTGAGAATTCCAGCGCCATCCGGACAACTTCAAACTTTATTCAGCATCACCGTCGATACCGCAAAAAAAAACCCCAAACCAAAATTGGTCGGGAGTTATTTAATCAGGGTGCATCT
>NZ_JAUBRC010000041.1:42305-62097 GCF_036701635.1 Microcoleus sp. N9_B4
ACTAATTTAATCTCCCGTCTCACAGCACCTCTTTCAGGAGACTTTGGCAGAATTTGGGAGAATTTCTGGCGAGGGCGGGCGATCGACAAAAAAAACCCGGCCAAAATTGGTCGGGAGTTAATTAATCAGGGTGCATCTACTAATTTAATCTCCCGCCTTACAGCACCTTTTTCAGGACAGTTTGGCAGAATTTTGGAGAAGGTGTGGCGAGGGCGTGCGATCGCAAAAAAAAACCCGGCCAAAATTGGTCGGGAGTTAATTAATCAGGGTGCATCTACTAATTTAGCCTCCCGCCTCACAGCACCTCTTTCAGGACACTTTGGCAGAATTTTGGAGAAGGTGTGGCGAGGGCGTGCGATCGCAAAAAAAAACCCGGCCAAAATTGGTCGGGAGTTAATTAATCAGGGTGCATCTACCAATTAAGCTTCCTGAGAATTCGAGCGCAATCCGGACACTTACCACTAAAAACTCACAACTCTTTTCGGTGAACCAGAGTTGCACTAGCTTGGTCTGTCGGAACTAGCAAGACTTCGCTAATATTGACGTGGGGCGATCGCGTCGCGCAAAAATACACGACATCGGCTACATCGTCCGCAGTCAGCGGTGTCAATCCTTGATAGACATTTTTTGCTTTTTCTGAATCGCCGTGAAACCGGACATTGCTAAATTCTGTTTCCACCAAACCAGGCTCTATTTCCGTCACCCGCACCGGCGTTCCCAAAAGGTCTTGTTTCAACCCTTCGGAAATAGCTCTCACTGCTGCTTTGGAAGCGCAATAAACATTACCTTTCGGATAAGCTTGGCGGCCTGCTATTGAGCCGATATTCACTACGTGGCCCCGTTCTCGGCTTACCATTCCAGGCACGATCGCGCGAGTCATGTAAAGCAAGCCTTTAACATTGGTATCAATCATTTCTTCCCAATCTTGAAAGTTGCCTTCGTGCAGTTTGTCTAAACCACGACTCAATCCCGCATTGTTAATCAGAATATCGATGTTTTTCCAGGCATCGGGAAGCGCAGCTATCGCCGATTCTACTTGCGGGCGAGATCGCACGTCCAATTCTAGCAAATAAATCTCGTTCGCCGACGCGATCAATTTTGTTTCTACAAGTTCCTTTGCTAGTAGATCGAGTTTTTCAAGGCGGCGGGCTGCTAAAATTAGTTTGGCTCCACCTTTGGCGAATATCTTGGCACAGGCTGCTCCGATACCGCTACTCGCACCTGTAATGAAAACAATTTGGTTTTGGATAGAAATCATTTTTTGTCAGTTGACTGTTGGCTGTTAACTGTTGACTGTTGTCATTGGTTATTTGTTAGTTTTGTTATTTGTTAGTTGTTATTTGCTATAGCCTTTATCGCTATAGTGAGCGATGTTTAATTCCTTTAATGAGATTTTTTTATCTTCAAATATGTACCTCGTGTGACTAATAACCGCTACACCAATCACCAATCACCCATTACCCATTACCCATGCCCCATGCCCCATGCCCCATGCCCATAACACCTATTTTATTACTTGACAACCCGCAATCGCACACTAACTGTTGCAATTCCACCTTGTCGCATCAAAACTGCGGAAACCCACCGATTTTCTGGCGTAGCCGGAGCTTTACCTACTTTAAAAATTCCCCCGGAATTTAGCAACTCCAGCTCGACTTCTGAGGGATTAAAAAAGGTTTTTTCGGTAATGGGTTCCTCCAAAACAGTCCCTATTAAAATATCATCGCCGATGGGCTCTTTAACAATGGCATCAAAATGGTACTCTTCGCCCACCTTAACTTGATCCGGAAAATTCACTTGAATTGTGGGAGGATTATTGCCAGAACTAAGCTGAGTTTGTTCTGCTAAAATCTCTTGACTAACTATTTTTTCACCTTCAAAGCGCTGCTGAGAACGGATGGTAGCTTTGAGAGTGAATTCTCTGCCATCCTTTTTTTGAGTGCCGGCAATTGTAGTTATGGTTTCTGCGAGAATCGCGCTACCTTCGGTTTTCCAAGATTTGATCTCGGTGCGGTAATTTAAACTCGGATATCTCTCCCAGAGTTGGGTGAGGGCTTTTGCCATGCTTTGGCTGTTTAAGCCATCAGAATGAGTGAAATTCGGGCTGTAAAATGCCATGACTGCTTTGACATCGCGTCGGTTGGCTGCTGCGTCAATTTCTGTTAGCACTTTTGTGAGTGGGGCAGGCGCGTTTGCAGGGGTTTGGGCGATCGTTTGGGGAGTCGCCGCGATCGCACCGATCGCTCTTGCCGCACCTTGATGCAGCACGCCAGCACTTACCACTGTTAAACATAACAACATTTGAGCGATCGACTGCCCGCAGTTAAAGCCAAAAACGATCGCCCGTTGGCGCAGCCCTCGAAGAGGATCGGCTTTTTCTTCCCGACGGCTGGAAAAATACTGAGATACACTTGGCACTAAATTCAAAAAATTACGCATTAGGTGATAATTTGGTTATCTGTCAGGAGTCGTGGCCCAGGCAACTGTTCGCCTGCAACGAAAACTGACAACGGAAGGACGGACACGGCACAATCTAATTTTAGATTGCTGATTGAATATTGGCTGAAACTGCCGGAATAATAAGCATAATAATCTAAAACCTCCAATATAAAATCGCTCGACCTGTGGAAGTTATAAAAGAAACAAATACCTTGACAAAAGCCCCCCTCCGGTTGTTGGTTGCAGCTAGTGGCACTGGTGGACATTTATTTCCTGCGATCGCCACCGCTGGGCAGTTGAACGACTGTCAGATCGAATGGCTGGGAGTCCCAGACCGCATGGAAACTCAGTTAGTTTCATCCCTTTACCCCCTCCACACGATCGCCGTTGAAGGCTTTCAGCAGGGATTTGGACTCGGTACATTGCGAATTTTGGGCGGACTCGCCGGCTCGATCCTTCAGGTGCGGAAGTTGCTCAAAGCGGGAAATTTTCAGGGAGTTTTTACTACCGGCGGTTACATCGCAGCACCTGCAATTCTAGCGGCTCGTTCTTTGGGTTTGCCGGTGATTCTCCACGAATCTAATGCCATTCCAGGGAAGGTGACGCGCTGGTTTAGTCCTTTGTGTACTGCTGTGGCGATCGGATTTGAAGCAGCAGCCCAGCATTTACCCCGCGCCAAAACGGTGGTTGCTGGTACGCCCGTGCGATCGCAATTTCTGACTCGCCAACCTCTAAATTTGCCAATTCCTGACAGTGTACCTGTAATTTTAGTCATGGGCGGCTCTCAAGGTGCTGTCGCAGTCAATAAGTTAGTGCGCGAGTGTGCTCCGGCTTGGTTTGATGCCGGTGCTTGGGTGGTTCACCTCACCGGAAATAATGACCCGGATGCTGAGAGTTTGAAACACGAGCAATATTTGTCAATGCCATTTTACGACAATGTGGCGAGCTTATTGCAGCGAGCAAATTTAGCAATTAGTCGATCGGGCGCAAGTGCTCTGACAGAATTAGCAGTGACGGGAGTACCTTCTATTTTAATTCCTTTTCCTCACGCCGCTGACGACCACCAAAGATTTAATGCGGAAGTATTTGCTAAAGCCGGCGCCGCCGTGGTATTCCGTCAAAGCGAACTGACAGCAGATGTGTTGCAAAGCAAAGTGTTGTATTTGTTAAGAGATTCCGAATATTTGGCAAAAATGTCTCAAGCAGCTTCTCAATTAGCAGTGAGAGACAGTACAGAACGTTTGGCAAACTTGGTCAGGGAATTGCTGGTGCGGTAGCGAAAATTGGACACCGCCACTAATTTAACGAGTTCTCTTTAATGAGGGTAAAGCGTAAAACCCCTGTCCAACCAGATAACATAAAACACAGCCCCATCCCGATAACCAACCATCGGAGCCTTCCCGCAAAACCGAAAAGCAATAAAATTTACATCATCCTTAAGATGGCTGGGAATAGCTGCTCTAATGGAACTCCGGGCTATCTTCTCGTAGCCCAATCCGTGACGGGGACAAGCATTAATCTCACTCCAGGTAAGCTGATTTAATTTGTAGAGCGTATCTGCAAAAGCAGCCTTTTCATCTTTTGTGCATTGAGAAAGAGAGTAATCTTTATTCATGTATCGCAAAGAAAATAGAGGTGACTCCTGCTCTGGCGGTAAATCAACAATTTCTCTAGGTGAAATCCTTTTCCCTTTTTCTTGGCGTTGATTTGCCTTAAGATGCTTCTTCACAATTGAGTTGAGTCTTGAAGTATTTTTTCAGGGATTGATGAGTAATTTTTCCGCTATTTTGAGCAGCAAGTTTCCAGGGATATTCTTCGTGTGTCATGTTCCTTAACTTCCATGCAGCAAACTGCCCAAACACAGAGTAAACTTCATCAAGCAGGCTCTTAGTTTTTTCGTCGTAAATCGAAAAGTTTATATATTCTGGACATGGAATTGCACCAGTACCATACTTTTTATAGTGACGGTACAAATCAGGAACAACGGGCCCGTGAGTCCATGCTTCTATGGGTTCAGAAAATAGCGGTTCATCGTACAAAGCTAAATGAAAGCCTTGAGCATAGTAAACCAATTTCTGAAGCTTGAGATTAGATATCAGATCGCCAGCATCTTCACTTGCCTGAGCCAAAAAGTATTCGGCTGCATTATAACAACTGAGCATAACTTACTTGGTAGTCATTAAACGGCAAAACTAGAACGAGATTTTTTTGACACTCCCGCGACTCAAGCAGACTATACTTGTCTGGAGACGTTTTCACGGGGAATTGCGAGCCGTGTCACTTTATTTACATTATACTATATTTTCTCAATCTATGCCCTATTCAATTTAACAAAATTAACTACCGATTCTAAGCCTTCCTTTGTCTTCAGGTTAGTAAACACAAAAGGCTTCTCCCCTCGCATTTTTTTAGCGTCCCGTTCCATCACGCCTAAATCTGCTCCCACGAAAGAGGCGAGGTCTATTTTATTAATCACTAATAAATCTGATTTAGTAATTCCTGGCCCGCCTTTGCGCGGAATTTTATCGCCTGCAGCGACATCGATTACGTAAATTGTTAAATCTACTAACTCGGGGCTAAATGTTGCCGCCAAGTTATCGCCACCGCTTTCGACAAATACTAAATCTAAATCAGTGAATTTTTGTTCTAACTCTTCTATCGCTACTAAGTTAATGGAAGCATCTTCGCGGATGGCTGTGTGGGGACAGCCTCCCGTTTCTACGCCCAAAATTCGATCGCTCTCCAAAGCTTGACTCCGAACCAAAAACTGGGCATCTTCCTGAGTATAGATATCATTAGTAACAACCGCAATTTGGTATTGCTGTCGCAGCGCCTTGCACAAAGCATCCAGTAAAGCTGTTTTCCCCGAACCAACTGGCCCAGCAATTCCTACACGAAAAGCACCCATAGCGATTTTAGATTTTAGATTTTAGATTTTAGATTTTCTGATTTGGGATTTGGGATTGAGGAATTTGGGATTGAAGGATTTTTAACTGCGAAACAACCGAGTGTACTGAGTTTCGTGCGCCATGCTAGCCAGTCCTAATCCCCAACTGCAACTGCCAAGGTCATCATCTTCTAATTTTAAAACTTCTTGCGCCGTACAGCTAATTTGAGACTGCAAATCTAACAGTAACTGTTGACCGGCTGTTTGACCGAGGGGAATCAGTTTCACGCCCGCACTCGCCAAATTGGCAGCCCAACTGTACAAATATCCTAACACGGCGGCTTCCTCTTCAATCTGCCAGTTGGCGGCGGCAATCCCAAAGCCGATCGCAAAATTGCACGGGTTGCCGCCAAATTCCACCAAATCTTTTACACTTGTTGTTAACCCAGAAGCAACGGGCGATTCCCTGCGGGATAGCTTCGCTTCACGCAAATCCAGCAGCAACCTGATCAAAGTCCGCCCCATTTGCCAACTTTGCAAGCGCAATTCTTCTGTTTCCTTAGTAGCAGTCGCCCAAGCATTCCAGTAATTCAAAGCTGTCAAATCCCCTATCTGTGCCGCCCTCAAAGCCCTTACCACCACAGCGGCTTCTACTCGAACAGCCCCGAATTGCAGCGAATTTTCTAACCAATTCCTCAAAGTAATCTCGCTGTCGATCGCACCGGTTTCTACCAGACTTTCGATTCCCTCAGAATAACTATAAGCTCCCACAGGTGCAAAAGCTAACTGCAACAAAGATAAAAGTTGATTGTTCACTGTTGATTGTTCACTGTTGACTGTTGACTGTTGACTGTTGACTGTTCACTGTTGACTTCTTGCTTCTTGAATGGCCGAAAGCAATTTAGTCATAAGCCCTCGGATTCAACGGTGGGAGTAAATCTAAAATCTAAAATCTAAAATCTAATGGCTGTGTCCATAAGCGCCCATTTCCGGCTGAAACGGCACAATTTCCTCTGTTACTTCCAAACCCATTTTTTCGAGCATTCCCTGCAACACAGAGTCGGGAGAAAGCCTTAAATAATTATCGGCAACTTCTAAAGCTACGTGACGGTTGCCTAAATGATAAGCCGCCCGCATCAGTAGCAGCGGACTTGATGCCCGGGCTGTCAGCACCAGTTCAGGTTTTGCACTTACCAGTACCAAACAGCTACCGTCTTCCGACTGCAATAAATCTCGATCGCGCAGTACCGTACCTCTGGGCAAACTCAGGTGCAGCTTTTCCCCCGTCTCTGTCTGGAATCGGTGGCGGCTGCGAGTGCGATCGTCGGCTGTCATCGGTAAAGTAAAGCTGACAACAGCATCGGGATTTGCTGGTAAATGTTTTGTGAATGTTAGCATTTTTCTATTCTATTCCTCAGAGCAATTCACTTTACATCTAGTTTTTGAGGAATATCTTTTTTATAGCCGAAGAAATAAGGAAGACCGAAGTTGTAATCTTCAGCTTCTGTTTCAGCAATTAAAAACTTCTTAATCGTCTTGGCGCTAGCTATATCTCATTCCGATTTACAGCAAGTTGAAAAATATTCATCTCTCTGAACCGCTCCCGTTCTGGCTTCAATACCAAATTTTTTTATTTTGTCAAGCACTTTATCGCAGACGATTGCCCTTTTTTCTAAAATATTTGCATACCGTCTAGTAACTCAAACAATTGAAATCTCCAATAATTCTTGGGGGGAGTAGGGGTTAGGCCTCGTGCCTGCCCTTAACCAGCTTTTATGGAGAAGTCTCATAGAACGGGAGAGGAAGAAAGACTCAAACCCTCAAGCTTATTGATTGCCCGCTTGTTGCAGCCGCAGGAGCTCGGCTTGAATTCGCTGTTTGACTGCCGGATTGGCTTGCTGGAGCAAAGTAAGCTGGTTGAAGCGACTAACTGTCAAACCATTGGTTTCGATAACTTTTTTAGCTTGTTGGCAGTAATTCACTGCGATGCCACGAACACCTCCAGACAACCTATTGATTTCCTGAGTTTCGTTGCAGACTACTCTGGGAACCGAGCCCCCAGCCATTCCTTTAATTTCGTTATAAGCTTCCACCCGTCTGGGTTCTATGGCCAACACAGCACGAGCGTAGCTAGTAATTTCTTCGCTGCTAATTTCTTGAGCTTGGGCTGCTGCTCCAAAAACGAGGTTTGGGGATTGTCCGTACAAACCGGGAACCCATCCACTAGCCAAAGCTGCGGTGGAAATGATGCCTGCAAACAAGGATTGCCGCAGTATCCGGTTTAGGCTTAATTTAGAGGTGTTAAGTGAGGTGTTCATGGTCGTCGGTGATTGCTTGCGTGTAGATAAAAATGACACAGCGCTTGGAGGCTCAATCTTTTTGAATAATGTGGTGGGTAAAAAGTTCCTGCCGTTGGTGACTATTTTGAATTCCAGCAGAAGGGTTGGGGAGTTGCTACGACGATCGACTTTTTAGCAAATTCAATAATTTCATTCATTATAACATCGGTCGGAAGTTGACAAAATTCAAACTTTAGATAGTAATTTTAATTACAGAGCGTTCCCGAATTCCCTCTGGCAATAATTCTCAAAGCGCAAATATTAAATAATTCTAAAAGTTCTTGACAAATTACTCGCCTTAATTAGTCTCATCAAGGTACGGGCTAGCAAAGCTATCTTCCCGCCAGGGTTCGCGTTCCCCGTAGGGGTTCCGGTAGGGTAGGGTAGGGAAGCGCCTGGAAGGCTAGGTCAATCGATTTTAGATTTTAGATTTTAGATTTTAGATTAAAGAATTGAAGCATTGACCCCACGGATCAATTCGGGGGCTCCTTTATCGGATACAGGTTTTTTATTTCTCTACGGATGAATCCGGGGGCTTGTATCCTGGATGCTTTCGGTCAAATTTAGCAGCAATCGCACTCATCAATTGCGGCGATGATTTATTTAATGTTAAGCGGTGGTGCATTTGTCGATCGAGAAAATCCCCCACTGGTTTGGCTGCTGACCAAGCCAAAGCCGGAACAAAAATCATATTTTACTACCCGAAGATAGAGACAGGAACAGGGCACTAGACATTAAAATCTTGTTATCAAAATGCGCGCTATCTGTTTTTGGCAGTCAACGCCCAGGCCTTCGATTCCAGTTCTCGCTTCCTCCAGTTTGGGGCTGTGAAAACTTGTCGGGGAGTTACCCAGAAACCTGGTTTTTCTACGAATTAAAATCGTTACAGCCACCAGCAAGAGCAGACAAACCCGAAAAGCTGGAATTTTTGGGCCTCAGTTTTCTTGTCATCTCGATCGCAGATAGCGAATTTTGGCAAGCATTATCGCAGCAATTTAACAATTATTAATTACCCATTGCCCATGAAAAGTCAAAAAGAAATTTGGCGAGTTATTCTCGCAGTAGCTATCAGTATTGTAGGCGTGCTGCACTTTGCAGTACCCGCACCTTTTATCAGAATTGTGCCGCCCCAGCTTCCTTACCCGGAAGCCTTGGTTTATATCAGCGGTTTTTTCGAGATTTTGGGCGGAATTGGGCTGTTAGTTCCGCCAGTCAGCAGAGCGGCGGCGTGGGGATTAATTGCCTTGTTTATTGCCGTGTTTCCAGCTAATATCAATCAGGCAGTCAACAGCATACCCATAGAAGGGATTCCCGACAACCCATTATTATATTGGTTCAGGCTGCCTTTTCAAGCCGTTTTGATTGCTTGGGCCTGGATTTACACCAAACCAGACGAAGGTAAACCACGGGCTTCTATAATTCCAGATACGACAAAAAATGCCCCATGAAGCCGTTCGACTACCATGCGGATTTTAAGAACATCGACTTTCGACAGCACCCAGAACTTTATTGCGTGGGGAAAGGAGAACAAGGAGTGCTATTGGTGGAGCCCTACAAAGGAGAAATTCTGCCTTTCTGGAGATTTAAGACTCCTGAAATTGCCAGGGAGTCCAGCAGCAAAATTTACTCGTTATTTTTAGAGTATCTCGATCGCGAAGATTTTGTGGGAGCCGACATGGCTCGCAAGTTCTTGCAGATGGGGTATACTCGATCGCGTCGCTACGCCAACCACAAAAGTGGTCGAAAATACCAGCAAAACCCTCAGAAGCTGAAGTCTGTTGCAGAGCAAACCGCAGCTCGAAAAGATATTTTGCCGCTAGAAGTAGATCCGGTGAAAGCAGAATCCGCCGCCATTTTTCACGAAAAATGGATGCTGGCCAAAATCAACGAGAAATATCTCGAGCTTTTAGCCAGACACCGGCAGATGTACGAATCTTATTTAGTCAACGCTGAGGATTGACATACATTAAGAAAAACTCAGAACTTACACTTTAGCCCCGTCGGCAGCAGTGCAGTTGTGCTTGCCTATCGGGGCCGCATCTATTTGCTTGGCCCTACTATTTACTCGTCATCTTCTTCTGTTTGCCACTGTCGCCAAATTTCAAAGGCATTAAAGCCCCTGTATTGCAGGTAATTCAAGACTTTGCCCTTGGTTTTCGGATCGGCTTTACCCCAAGTATCGATCTTGTATTTCCGCATGACTTTGGCTTTTAATTCGGCCAGTTTTTCTGCTTCGGAGTCCTGATTTTCGGCAATTTCTTCTTCCCAGACTTGCTCGAACAAATCGTTGGTAATTCCTTTTTGCAGGCACTTGCGCTTGATGGCAGACTTCCCGTATTTGCCTGCTGCAGAGGCGATCGAGTTTGCCACCAAGCGAGTGTCGGACTGATAGCCGCGGTCTTGAATTTGCGCGATCGCCTCCAATATTTCCTCATTGCCAAAACCTTTCTCTTGCCCCTTTTTGCGAAGTTCAGAGGCACTGTAGTCTTTGCGGGACAAGAGAAAATAGAAATAGTCAAGACAGCTCATCAGTTAAATCGAAGGGTGGCGCGCAAATACTCGTGTAGCGAATGCCAAATTCAGTCGCCTTGCTATCGGCTGACTGCATCGCGTGAAGCGAAGCTATCCCGCAGGGAATCGCCTTTATTCTTCTGTATCCTCCTCTTCATCATCCAATTCCACATCCGGTCTGTCCACATCGATCTGAATCAAGCGAATGTGCTTGTATCCGAGCTTAATTTCAAACTCGTCTCCCGGCTTTAATCCCATTTCTTGGGTATAATTTGCCCCGATCACGATCGAACCATTCTTGTGAACGCTAGCTCGATAACTCGCTTCTCGCCCGCGTCCGTCTGCTTTCGACTTCTCTAGCTCAATGCCCTTAGCAGCTAACACTGCATCGTAAAACTCAGCCAGATTAATCCGGGTTTCTCCACTTTTGCTGACAGTGAAGTAGCCGCAAAGCTTCGCAAGTTCTCTGCGTGGCAAATCACTGCCTTTGATTTTTTGAAGCAGACCTTTTCCTGTTAAGGGTGCTGTAGCTGTTTCTGCCATTGACCGTACCTCGCTTATTGGACTTTACTTATATCAATTACAACACATTAGATTAACTTTGTTTCACTGTCAATACTAAGAATTCTGAATATTAAGATTCTGGAGAAATTTCTGCGGCCTCAAGACCGGGGGTGCAAGTAAGGATGCTCGAAGGGCGATCAATTTGCTGCTTGTGGCCCAAATGCTTGCGTAAGCCTCTCTTGCGATCGCGCGGGGAATTATTGTCGCAAATTAAATGCTTTACTTTTTTACACTAAAGTCTGTTCCCTGCATTCACCAATCCCCGATCGAGTCTGCGGTCAAGGTAAAAACAAGACAGCCATGAATCGAAATACCTAGACCGCGGCCGCTGCAAATCTGCCGCCAGCATTTACCGGCGCGGGGTTAACTTTTACCTCAACAAGACGAGGCAGCACTTGTTCTCGATGTGACTGCCAGCTACTTGTAAATTCTATTTTTCGGGCTGGAAATCCCCTCAAAACCCCAAATCCCAACGAGCAATCTTCTATTAAGGTGTTGGGCATATAACTTGCACAGAACGCAGTCTGGGGAAGACAATCCGGTAAAAATTGAAGGAAATTTCACCTCTTCGTTGAACGAGTTTAAGCTAAAACCAGACTCAATGGGCGCGGCGGCAGAAACATCGGGCAGCCACTAAGAGGGGAATAGTTTTGATCGGGCGAGATTGCTTCGCGACTCTTAACACTTCGCCAGGAATCAGTAGATTTCTAGGGGGAACTCGGGAAAATCTTCCTCCTCCGGCCCCAAGCCAGAGAATTTGAGGTTATTTCCACAGGGGAATTGAAAAAGACCCAGTTAAATGCACAACAGCTTAAATGTTTGATGCACTACAAATTAGCAGCGGTTCCCGGCATGGAGTTTCGATGGAAATGTATTGGTTTCGACTCGTGGCCTGTAAACTGCCATAGTCTCAAAATTTATGCACCAACTGGAGGGGCGCGTCAAACTCACAGCCGCTTCCATAATTAATTATTGTGAAATATAGCAAGCGCGCTGACGGTGAGGACGTTCTTAATGGTTGCAACTCTGGCTTTTATTGTCTTGTGCCGAATGACGAATGCTCCTGCTGCCGAATCAGCCCGCTCAAAAACGCATACAAGCCACCGACTCCTGTCGTGGAGAGATCAAAATTTTATAGTTTTGTTCCAGTTTCCAGATTTATCTGTGGAGTAAATCTACAATCTCAAATCCTTCGACTCAGGGTTCAAGCCGAAGTCTAAAATCTCAAATCGACTGACGAATTCTATATTAAGCAGTCCCGGACTTACTTTCTCGACGAGAAACCCGGTTTCTTCCTCGATGCTGGGTTGCGCTGCTCCTTATTTTCGGTAAAAACCGGCTTGATGAACGTAAGTCCGAGATTCGATCGAGCAGTATACTTGCGATCACTTTGCCAGCGGCAGCCGATCGCGAATGGCCAGCAAAAACCCCACCCAGTTTGGAGCCAGGCCAAGAGGGTCTAAATTCAGCATGGCAGTGGGCGATCGCTGTTAGTGGCGTTGTTGCAGGTAATTTTGCGACAGGGGAGTCCGTACCGCCGGCAGTAACTTTTCTGGTTTCGTGCCTCGCTGGTTCGAGTACCGCCACCCAAAAAAGCCAGCACTCAAAGCAAGGGGCAACAAGCAAAGCATCAGGGCCACAGATTTTTTCAACCCCGGTTTTTTTAACGATTTTTGAGTCGGTGCAGCGGCGCGAGTTGCTTGGATCACTGAACACTCAGAATTAGGAATAGAGGACGGCGAAGCCGTCGGTGAGTTCGGTGAATTAGTAGCATCGGCTCGATCGTTCTGGTGAACCCAATCCCTGCGATCTTTTAATTGGTCGGGAAAGTATTCCCAGACTTCGCCGTCAGAACTGTCTGAGTCATGCGATCGATTGGCTGGGATTGGGGGATATTGGGCGATCGCCGAAACCGAAGACGGGGCCTTCCATTCTGTACCCGCGAGCACCGGTTGCGTTCCCGGCGCGATTATGTGCACCATAGAACCTGATGTCGCACTGTGGGCTGGCGCGCCGGTCAAATAGCCGTCAAAGTCCGGGTGCTGGTAGAGAATGGGCAAAGCCCAGTATAGCTGGTGAGAACCGTAGGCAGAAATTAGCCCAGCTCTGGCCCGGCTCAGGCTGAGATCGACTGGATAGCCTTGATTGAGGTTGCGGTAAAACAACCGCGTCAGAGTTAGGGCTACATCGTCGGGGATGCTTTCTGCCATTGCTAGCACTGCCGGAATGCCCCGCTTCACGAGAGCTTCGGTTAAGTTCCGTTCCGGGCTGTCGTCCGCGAGGTCTGAGGGGTCGCCGTAGGCGCCGCGGCAGGAGTTGAACACGGCCATCTGAATACCGTTATTAACGAGCAGTCCAGCTAAGTCGTCGCCACTGAGGGTTTCGGTTAAGCCGGTGCGGCTGCTGACTAGGTAGAGTTCGCCACCTCTGGAACCTAAGTTGCTGTGGCCTGCGTAGTGTAGGACTTGGTAGTGTCCTTGTTCTAGGGCTTGGGTAAGTTGTTCTCGATCGGGCTGTTCGAGAATAGTCAGTTGAATTTCCGGGGAATGGGGGCTGTTTTTGAGAGGATTAGCGGTGCGGTTTTGGAGTTCTTGTTGCAGGTGGAGCACTTCTCGCTTGAGCTGCAAGCTGTCTCGATCGCTCGGAGAGGCGATCGCCATTAAAATTTTTAGTGGCCCGCCACTAGGCAGTATCCGGGTTTGTTTGAACAAACTTGTACCTGGTTGGTAGCGAGAAAACACGACATCGGTGCCGGTTGCCAAAGGGCGATCGCCGGCGTGCAGAACTTCCCACGGCAGCCGTGGCAAGCGTCGGCCTTTGAGTCCGAGTCGCAGTTGCAGCACTTCTCGGCGGTGCTGGGCAATGCCTTGAGCGCAAGTCCAGCTATCGCGCAAGTTTCCTTGAAACAGCCCGCTGTATAATTGTTGCCCCAGGGCTACTAAATTCGGCGCTGAGTTGTTTCCCGAACGGGAGAGGCCGCGACCAGCAAAACTGTTTCCCTGTACTGCTTTTCCCTGGAGCAAGCCCACCAGCGGGTCGTTCATCAGTTGGGCAGACAGTGCAAGCCATTCGTCGATCGGCCAGCGGACTTGTTGTTCGGCTAAGGGTACACCGGGTGCAACCCTTTCTGTCCGCACTAGATATTCGTCGTCCCCAACAGGGGTGACTGAGAGTTGAAATTCCTGGCTCACGGATTTAGCGCCCTCCCGCCTTAATTCTGAATTTGCCTGCGTTTTTGTGGCTAGCAATAGCACTCGGCAACATATTTTTTACTCTTTTAATCAAAGTTTCTGAATGCGCTTCCCCCGATCGGGCGATCGCTGGCGTCATATATATTTGTTCAAACACTTTGAGGATATAAAAGTTGTACTTTAATAACAGTTTATTAGTTTTGATTGCCCTGTGGCTCGGTGAAAGCCGAATTTTCTCCAATCTTGCTATCTTTAACATTTTGCACCTCTACCGCAGACCCCTTTAGATTTGTCGTGAACTTGAGTTTCTCATTGCTGAGTAAAGTTAAATTGGAGGCACTTTACCAGGCGGATCTCTCGTTCTTATTAAAATTACTTCGGCTGTCGCCAACCGGTTTCAGGGCAATATCGCAGGCAAAGTTGAGTATTTTTTTTTTTTTTGCGATCGGTCGATCGGTCTTTACCGCTTATCCTCTACCACCAACCCCCCATGGGTAATCTTGATTTTGTGTCAATTAATTAATTGGTCAGCCCTGGATTCTCATCCGTAAGCCCTCCGCCCTCATCCTTAAGACCTCAGTGGCGATCGGTAATCGATAGTTGACCATCGATAATTGCTAACAAATTATTGCTAATTTACCCCTTTCATGGTATATAAAACTTTTAATTTAACTCTCTTAATCTAGTTAAAGTTAAGCAGCAAAAATAAACGTAAGCAGCCAAGAACTCTCAACAATACAAAGGCAATCAAATTATTCCGGTACTCTCAAGCAACCATCATTTTTGGCATCTAGAGGATGAAGCCTCATCAGACCGGTTTCTCGGAGAATTATTGGATTTTGTAGGGAAACCTCTACAAAACAATAGGGTTTCGCAGCCTCGCCGTCGGTCGTTCCCGCTCAAAATGCCGATCGAGCTTGCAACTATCACCAAAAACGAATTCTTCGCTTCTACTGTTTTTTAATAAATTTTGCAATCAGTCTTAAGATAGATATCTTTTGGCAGAACTCTTAGTATTGATCCGAAAAAAAACTTTTTTTCAGTTCGCGACTTTTCCTCGAATCGATAGAAAATTGTGCAATTAAAAATTAGAACAAATATTTGCCCGGGCGAATTATCTAAATTTCTAATTACTCATCGGGAACTAAAATTAGAAGCGTGCAGTCCTTTAGTCAAGAGATTCAAATCCTAAGTCAGGGAAGGATTTGTCAAAGCTGGGAGTGTTACAAAACTTCAATACATCCAGCCGAGATCGGAAAAAAAGCAAGGGTAAAATTTGGGGGATACAGGTTTTGGGTAGTTATTTGGGAGTTGTCAGTTGGGAGTTTAAATTCAGCTAATCCACTGTAGAAATTACGTAGAAAATCTACAATCAGCCGCCCTTCGGCGCAGCTTACTGTAGAAAATACCGAGAACATCTTAAATGCTCGGAGCTTCGGCGCAGCACTTACAGTGTAGGTTGCGGATCTATTAATTTTGATACGCAATTGCAGAATATAAAACTCGCAAAAGAGCGGAAAAAACCTTGCGGTTTAAGTGGCATCCATAATAGTAAAGATGAGGAAACCAGCTCCTCTAGCAGGCGCAAGCATGAAGTTAAAAAAAATCTTCTGCCGCTCCTGTTTGCTGATAAATTGATTCTAAGAAGCTTACCTTTTTTTGGGAAATATCAACGATGGAACCAGAAATGTTGTTAGAAGAAGGACCGGGAACACTTTTTCCCGCTCAAGATGAAACACAAAATCCTGTCGGGGATTTAGGCAACAACAGCTCTGCAATTTCCGATGAGGATTTAGCCGAGTTAATTCAGATAGCGCTCACCGAAAACACTGACGGCCTTAAGGACAAATTTCCAGATCCGTCTAGCGGCGTACTGGAAGAAGCTGCTCCTGATGACAGCCAAATTGCGGAATCTAACGGTGTACTAGAAGAAGGTGTGGGCGACATAGATGACTTAGATGATGGCAGTGGCATCGATCGCCGCCGAACCCTCGTCGGTACCGATGGCGATGACTTAATGGTCGCCACCGGCGAGCAGGATGAGATATACGGCAAAAAAGGCAAGGACAAAATCAAAGGAAACCGTGGCAAAAAAAATAAAATCTACGGCGGCAAAGATGACGACGATTGCGAGGGCGGCGATGACGACGATGAAGTAAGGGGCGATCTGGGCAACGATACCGTCATGGGCGGCAAAGGCAACGACACCCTTAACGGCGGTAAAGACAACGATACCGTCATGGGCGGCAGCGGCAACGACATCTGCGAAGGCGATGACGGCGATGACTGGGCCCACGGCAACGAAGGAGATGATGACGTTGACGGCGGCGCCGGCAACGATACCGTCTATGGCGGCAAAGGCGACGACGATTGTGAGGGCGGCGAAGGCAATGATGCCGTCAGGGGCGACACAGGCAAGGACAACGTTAGCGGCGGCACAGGCAACGATACCCTTAACGGCGGAAAAGATAACGATACCGTTAGCGGCGGTGTAGGCAGCGACAACTGTGCAGGTGACGACGGCGACGACAGCGTTAGCGGTGGCATCGGCGACGATACCGTGATCGGCGGTGCCGGCAGCGACAACTGTGCAGGTGACGACGGCGACGACAGCGTTAGCGGTGGCATCGGCGACGATACCGTGATCGGCGGTGCCGGCAGCGACAACTGTGCAGGTGACGACGGCGACGACAGCGTTAGCGGCGGCATCGGCGACGATACCGTGATCGGCGGTGGCGGCAGCGACGTTTGCAGTGGCGACGACGGCGACGACAGCGTTAGTGGTGGTGACGGCGACGATACCGTAATGGGCGGTGGCGGCGACGATACCCTCGTGACTGGCAACGGCAATGACATGGCCGACGGCGGCGAGGGCGACGACAGCGTGATGGGCGGCGGCGACGGCGACGATACGCTGATGGGCGGCGACGGCAACGATACGCTGATGGGCGGTAGTGGCAACCATACCTGTGTCGGCGGTGCTGGAGATGACGTTTATGGCATGAGTAACAGTACCTCTGGGGCAAGTGCAGTCATCACTGACTACGAAGACGGCAAAGACAAGTTTCTGCTGTTTGCCGACTTGAACTTTAGCAGCTTGACCTTTATACAAGTCGGTGGCAATACCGAAATTCGGGTCAATAACTTCGCGCTGGCGCTATTGTTGAATGTCAACGCAACGCTGATCGATGCTGGCGACTTTTTAGGAGTTAGTGGTTCAACTCCAACTCCAACTCCAACTCCAACTCCAACTCCGAACCCGATTTTTAACCCTCCGCGAGTGGAAACTAATAATAGCTTGACTGCTGGTTCCAGTGGCAGCGAGCAAACTATTACTTCTGAGTTGTTGAGTTTTGTCGATGCCCAGCAAGGTCCTAGCAACATAGTCTTCAAGCTAACCGAGCTACCCGCTGCTACAACCGGGCAACTATTCTTTAAGGGAGTCGCCGTAACACAAGTCGGTTTTACCTTCTCTCAAGCAGACATTAACGCAGGCTTGTTAACTTTCAAAGCGGCAACCGGTTTTATCGGTGCGGCTAGTTTTGCTTTTGAAGTTAGCAACGGCAAAAACGTTCTCACCGGCCAGCGTTTTAGCTTGAAAGTCGAGCAAAATGTCTTTAAGTTTGCTGGCAATACAGAAGCTCAAGTTATTGTCGGTTCTGCGACGCTGGATAACGACATCGAAGGCGGCGATGGTGACGATGACATTACAGCCGGCAAAGGCAAGGACAAAATCATCGGTGGCAAAGGCAAGGACAAAATTAAAGGTGGCGATGGCGATAACGATATCGACAGCGGCGATGACGATGACGATATCGAAGTCGGTAAAGGCAACAACAAAATCATCAGCGGCAAAGGCAAGGACAAAATTAAAGTCGGCGATGGCGATAACGATATCGACAGTGGCGATGACGATGACGATATCGAAGTCGGTAAAGGCAAAAACAAAATAAAAGGAGGCTTGGGCAACGATAAAATTAAAGGCGGCGATGATGATGACGAGATCGAAGGTGGCCTAGGAACCAATACTCTCAGTGGGGGTGCTGGAAAGGATCGCTTTATTTACCAGACTTCCCGCCAAGAGATTCAAACAGTTGCAGAAGCTGACTTAATTACTGACTTTAATGTCGATGACGATGTTTTAGAGCTTTCTACAGCAGCTTTTGCTAATCTCAGTGTTTCTAGCTTGACCCGACTGGAGATTACTGCTAGTTCTGCTGTTGGGTCGATCGGCAGCGCTAACTTGCTCGATTTCAGCCTGGATATCACTGTTACCAGCATCGCGTCTTTGCAAGCGCGGTTTGCAGCTTTGGGTGGCAACCCAGACGCGCCTACTTTCTGTCAGTTTATAGATGCCGAAACCGGCCGTGCTGTACTGGTATTTGCTGTTGGGGCGCGCTTTGAAATTGTGACCAGTTTCTCAGTCAACATTCGCCTGCAAGTCAGTAACTTTGTCTTCACCGGCACCCCACTAAATGTTCCTGTCGGTACTGCTGGTGCTGACAATGTGAATTTCGGCACTTATCCGGCTGCAGTTAATTTCGATGGTTTAGCAGGCGATGACAACATTGTCGGCAGCAATTTTAACGATAGCCTCAAGGGCGGCGACGGCAACGATACTATCACCGGCGGCCTTGGTTTGGATGTCATAAGCGGTGGCAGTGGTGCGGATCTGTTTGTTTACAGGACAACTAAAGAAGGCGGCGATAAAATTTCCGACTTTACTGTTGGGGTAGACAAATTCCAGTTTACCGCGAGCGAATTCGGCAATTTGACTACGACTAACTTTGACGGTGTTAGCGGGGTTTCTCCTGACATTACTGGCAAAGAGTTAGTGATTTTCACAGGTGGCAGTTATGCCTCTTTGGAAGCTGCACAAGCTAAAGCCCTGGGCAATTCTACAACTGCTGGTTTCTTCGCATTTACGAATGCGTCGAACGAGACTGTGTTGTATTTTGACTCGAACGGTACGACAGCGGGCGGTTCTACCTTGATTGCGAATCTGGGTACTGCTGCTAGCAATCTGGGAACGGCGGACTTTGTATTTACAGGTACGATCGCATCTCCTGATAGTGGTACTACTACCAACTCAGGCAGCATTGTTGATTTAACTGCTGCTGGTAACACTTACCCAACCGACTTTAACAATTTCGGTTCTGGTGCTGGCGGTTACAACTTCACCACTCCTGTCTTGTTTACCGGAGATGCGAGTGCTAACAGCGTCACTGGTACTGAGTTTGCTGACATCTTCAGCGGCGGCAGCGGTGCAGATGTTCTGACGGGAGGTTCTGGTGCGGATCTGTTTGTTTACAAAGCAGCAGGCGAAGGCGGTGATACGATTACTGACTTTACTGTTGGGGTAGACAAATTCCAGTTTACCGCGAGCGAATTCGGCAATTTGACTACGACTAACTTTGACGGTGTTAGCGGTTCAAATCCTGACATTACTGGCAAAGAGTTAGTGATTTTCACAGGCGGCAGTTATGCCTCTTTGGAAGCTGCACAAGCTACAGCCTTGGGCAATTCTACAACTGCTGGTTTCTTCGCATTTACGAATGCGTCGAACGAGACGGTGTTGTATTTTGACTCGAACGGTACGACAGCGGGCGGTTCTACCTTGATTGCGAATCTGGGTACTGCTGCTAGCAATCTGGGAACGGCGGACTTTGTATTTACAGGTACGATCGCATCTTCTGGTACTACTACCAACTCAGGTAGCGTTGTTGATTTAACTGCTGCTGGTAACACTTACCCAACCGACTTTAACAATTTCGGTTCTGGTGTTGGCGGTTACAACTTCACCACTCCTGTCTTGTTTACCGGAGATGCGAGTGCTAACAGCGTCACTGGTACTGAGTTTG
>NZ_JAUBRC010000042.1:0-10422 GCF_036701635.1 Microcoleus sp. N9_B4
TTTGTGTGTTTTTCTGTCTATTTGGAAACAGAACACCTGTTTTTAGGTTGAAGATAATCCCCAATTATAATTGGGGGGAATCGATACAGAAAAAACTTATATTTAACTCTGCTTGAATATATCGTGAGCTCCTGTTCTTGGCTGGCGATCAATTATTCAGCAAACCCTACATAGAAAATCATTTAGGATTGCTATAGTAGCCTCGATAAGTTTTTTGTCAACTATGCCGAATTGTCCCGTTTGCTCTTGTGCCCGCACCGTGAAAAACGGTCATATTCACAAAGGAAAACAAAGATTCCAATGTTACGAGTGTGGTCGGCAATTTGTGGAGAATCCAGACAAGAAGGTGATCGACTCAGCGACCAAATAACTAATCGACAGATTATTGCTAGAACGCCTCTCTCTTGCCGACATCGCCCGTGTCCTCAAGGTTTGGGAGCCATGGCTCTAAGATTATGTTAACCGGAAATACGCCCTCTTTACCCCGAACCGTACAGGTGTCATCAAAAAAAAAGGAAAGCTAACGATTCAATGTGATGAATCATGGTCATTTGTAGACAATAAAGGCAATAAACAGTGGATCTGGTTAGCCTTAGACGCCAAGACCCGTGAAATTGTCGGGTTTACATTGGGGCAAGAGACTCTGCAGCCGCGAGTGAATTATGGAAATCCTTACCGCCGGTTTATCGACCATGTGCCGTCGCCTACACGGATTTCTGGGCGGCTTACTCGAAGCTGTTACCCAGCAAGCGACATCAGGCGGTCGTCCAAGAGATGGGTAAAACCAGTTATATCGAGCGCTTCAATAACACTCTCCGACAACGGGTGTCTCGTTTGGTACGAAAGACCTGATCTTTTTCCAAGTCGTTAAAGAATCACATCGGTGCGATTTGGTATTTTATCCATCACTACAATTTATCATTACTTGTTTAGGACTACCAACAAAAGCTTTGGCTTATCCGGAAGTGCAGCTACTCAATCTCACTATTCCCATCATTATTGAGTCCACTAAACTCACAGGTTTTCACCGAGATCCAGCCGATAAAATCATTGTGGCAACGGCGAGGATTTGTGGGTGTCCGTTACTAGCTGCTGATGCAAAAATTATAGCATATCCTGATGTACAGACTCTTCCGTGAAGGTAAAAAATGCCTTTTTATTCTCTGACTTTTGCTGCCACCTTGAGGAAACAGTAAGGGTAATCGCTCTTTTCTTCCTAAAGTGCGATCGCCCTTATCTAACTTCTCTTCTCCTCACATTACTAAGCAACTGCAAGTTCATATTGCAGAACTAAAATTTCATCAGCTTTCAACATAGCCATAGCATATTCACTCCCTTGACTATCAGCAAACTCCACTAAATACTGACATTCCTTTCCCGTATCATACACTTCAACAATAGTTCCCACAAGTCCAACTGGCAAACTAGAAATAGATGCGTATTCTGGTTCCACTAGCGCTAATCGCGTATTTGAAATCGGCTTGAGAATCGCAACAGAATCCAAAACTCTAAAGTGTTTTATCATAGTTTAAGAAAAGCTGAAATCCAACAAGGGTTAGAATTAGTTGAAGTAATTTCCCAGAAGTACCTTCTCAAGGTCTTTAGGGGCAGGTTTAGTTAGGATATACGCAATCGCAGCGAGTTTACCCATTTCACGCACCCGCCCTCCCCACGCTAGGATTTACCCCTTACTTCGGCCTTAAGTTCGCGCTGCTAAACTCAGAAGCCACAATCATCGACCCAATCCCCGCATCCGTAAATATTTCTTGCAGCAAAGCATGAGGAATTCGACCGTCAATAATGTGAGCACCCTTCACACCCTGAGCCAAACTCCGCACACAACAATTAACTTTCGGAATCATCCCCCCAGAGACAACTCCCGACTCAACCAACTCTCTTGCTTCTTGAATATCTAACTTAGCAATCAGACTCTCTGGCTTGTGATAATCCTCTAAAATTCCCGCAGTATCAGTCATCAAAATCAACTTTTCGGCTCCCAAACCAGCCGCAATTTCTCCAGCCACCGTGTCAGCATTAATGTTGTAAGATTGACCGTTTTCATCGGCTGCCACGCTCGACACCACCGGAATATAACCGCTGTTTACCAAAGACTCCAAAATCTGAATTTTCACGCCGCTGACTTCACCCACAAACCCAATTCCTTCCCGGCCATCTGGACGAGCTTGAATCAGATTGGCATCCTTGCCACACAGTCCCACTGCTTTGCCACCAGCTTGGTTGATTAACGAAACAATTTCCTTATTTACTTTCCCCACCAAAACCATTTCCACAACTTCCATTGTTGCCGCATCAGTCACTCTCAAACCATCCTTGAATTGCGGCTCAATTCCCAATTTTTCCAGCCAAATATTAATTTCCGGGCCGCCGCCGTGAACCACAACCGGACGCATCCCCACGCAAGCTAGCAGCACAATATCCCGAACCACCTTGTCTTTGAGAGTGCTATCTTTCATCGCCGCACCGCCATATTTGACCACTATGGTGCGACCGGCAAAGTGTTGAATGTAAGGCAGTGCTTCGGACAGCACCTCTACTCGATTAGTGTCCGAATTCCTAACAAAATCGCTTTGTTTGAGCATGGGTAAATTACAAAAGACTAAAAACTTAATTCTAAACTTTAATGGCTAAAGCACATATCAACAGCCACAAAAATCACTTTTTCCCTTGATTTTATCGACGCGCAGGCTCGATCGCCTTTATTGAACCCCATCCTCAAAAAATTCATAGGTTTTTTTAATAAAAGCATTAAAATTTATGTATTATAACTTATACATTTTTTGCTACAGTCAAGAAATGTATAACTCCCTAGATTTACTTAACGTTTTATGTTAACTGCTGTCGCCCAAGACTCCGAAAACCTTCAGTACAAGCTACCATCAGAGGCTGACTCGTCCCCCCGGATGACGGTATTTTGCGATTTAGACGGGCCCATAGTCGATGTGTCCGATCGCTACTATGCCACCTATCAACAGGGATTAGCCGATACTCAAGCAGCTTATCTTGCTAGGGGAATCAACCTCAACCTTCAAATCCTCAGCAAACAGCAGTTTTGGCAAATGAAACAAAACCGAGTACCCGATGCTGAAATCGCCAAAAGTTCTGGCTTGTCGGGAGAAGAAATTCACGTTTTTCTCGGATGCGTCAGTCAGATTGTCAATCAACCAGACTTGTTGCACTTAGATCGTATCCAGCCAGGAGTGCAATGGGCGATCGCACTTTTGCACTCCCGCGGCGTGAGGCTGATTTTAGTCACTCTGCGGCCGAGAAATCAAGCCGTTCAACTGTTACAAAATTACGGTTTAGCCAGACTGTTTACCAGCATTCGCGGAACTCAGATGCCGGATGCCGCCTATCACAACTATACAGCCTTAAAAACTGAATTGTTGGCTGAAGTGGCAGAAGAATTTGAGTCATCGCTGGGTTCAGCTTGGATGATCGGAGATACAGAAGCAGACATCCTCGCAGGACAAGCATTGGGAATACCTACAATTGCCGTTACCTGCGGAATTCGCAGCCGCTATCAACTCCAAAAGCACCAGCCTAATTTCATTCTCAGCGACTTGATTATTGCCGTTCATCACTTATTAGGTTCGCGCCAACAAGTCATAGTAGAATGACTACAGTTAACTGTTGACTGTTGACTGTTGACTGTTGACTGTTGACTGTTGACTGATGACTGATGACTGATGACTGATGACTAATGACTAATGACTAAGATTTTTCTAAATTCCTGGTCATTTCCCACAAGCGATTGAGGGGAAAATAAATCACCGGAGCCCAAAGACTGCTAAGAATAGCAGAACACAAAGCCACTCGCTGGTGATAGCTCCAAATTTCCAGTAAAGCCCGATCGCCCATAGAAAAAAATTGCAGCCCCATCACCGTTTCCGCTACCACCGCCATCCCAAACACAATTAACGCGATCGGAATCGGATCTCTCTCAACAATATCTGCCGGAATCGACCAGGTTTTCTGCAAAACAACTGTTAAGACTCCTACAACAACTAGACTGACAGCATGGGTGGGATGAGGAGCCGTCATCGCATCTTGAAGAAACCCCAAAACCAAGCCCATGCTAGCAGCTCCCCAAACTGTACGTTTCCGCTTAATACTCCAAGCTACCAACCAAATTAACAGCCAGTTCGGTCCAATTCCCAGCAATTCCATTCCCGGCATCCGAGTGGGCAATATCAGTATGCACAGCATCACAGATAGAAATGTAACTGCGAAGTTGAGAAATTGGCGCGATCGCGAAGACATCCGAGATAAAGCTTTCATTGCTGCTGTGCTCCCTCAGATGGTGCAGAAGATTGACTCTGCGAATCCTTCGGTTCGGCTTGCTTAGAGTGGGGGTAAACCACCGCCCACTCCAGAGCATTCATCGGTGCAGAGAACTCAACCACAGCTTCTGGAGCCGGAGTTTTATTCATATCCACCGAAACCACTTTTCCCACAGGCAAACCAGGAGGGAACAACTGACTGTAAGAAGAAGTTGAAACCACATCCCCAGGCTTGACATTGGGAACATTCTCAAAAAACTCCATCACCGCCTGATTTCCGCCTTTCCCGCGCATAAAACCCATGTGGCGACTGCGGGTAATTCCCACACCCAATTGACTCGTAGCGTCGCTGACTAACAGCACCAAGCTAGTATTAGGAGTAACGCTGACAACTCTGCCTACTAAACCGCCGGGGCCCATGACAGTAAAATCTGTTTTGATGCCATCCTTACTGCCGCGCCCCAAGGTTACTTGCTGCCACCAGTGGTCGGCGCTGCGACCGACAATAGGAGCTACAATCCCTGCTGGTTTCTTAGCCGAAACGTAACCTAAAAGCTCTTTTAGCTTCTGATTTTGATTTTCTACTTCTAATAGCTGCGCTTGCAATTCTTGAGTGCGCGCCGAGATGAGTTCCTCTTGCGCCGATCCGTTGGCGTGAAACGGACGAGTCACCCAATTGTAAACTTCAAATATGGCCGCACCTTGTGTTTGTCGAACTCCCCAAGCGGCAGTTACAGCGAAACCTAGAAGAGCAATTTGTAGCCGCAGATCCCACCACTTTCGGAATGTATTTTTTAGCATAATTTCACTAATCTAAAATTGTTAAGTCAGGATTTTAGATTTGAGATTGCAGCCGTATTTCTAAATCCACAATCCCAAATTTTTTAACTACATATTACGCGACGACTGCCCGCTGAAAACCCGTTCCAACTGTTTGTTTTCCAATACTCTACCAGTTCCCAAAACCACGCAGCACAGCGGATCGGCGGCCACGTGAGTGACAATTCCTGTTTCGTGACTGATCAGAGTATCTAAACCTTTCATCAGCGCGCCACCACCAGCCAGCATAATTCCCCTGTCAATAATATCTGCTGCTAATTCCGGCGGGGTGCGTTCCAAAGTACGTTTGACAGCTTCCACAATTACTGAAAGCGGTTCCGACATACTTTCGCGAATTTCTGGGCCTTTGATAGTAACAGTTCGCGGCAGACCCGACAGTAAGTGCAAGCCCCGCACTTCCATCATTACATCGTCATCCTCTGGAGTTGGATATGCAGAACCAACCTGAATCTTAATTTCTTCAGCAGTGCGTTCGCCGATGACCAAATTGTGAACTTTTTTCATGTATTGGACGATCGCCTCATTGAGTTCGTCGCCGGCTACCCGCACAGACTCACTGATCACCGTACCTTGCAAACTCAAAACCGCAACTTCCGTCGTACCCCCGCCGATATCTATAATCATATTGCCAGTCGCCTCAGCAACCGGCAGTCCAGCCCCGATCGCCGCAGCGATGGGTTCATCAATTAACCGTACTTCTCTAGCACCGGCCTGAGTCGCCGCCTCAATGACAGCACGCCTCTCGACTCCGGTGACACCGCTGGGGATGCCAATAATTATCCGCGGCGAAACTAAGCTTCGGCCTTCGTGAACCCTGCGGATAAAAGTCTTGAGCATTAGTTCCGCCGTATCGAAGTCTGCAATTACCCCGTCGCGAAGCGGGCGCAGTGCTATGACATTCCCTGGCGTGCGCCCGAGCATTTTTTTGGCTTCTTCTCCAACAGCCAGCGGTATTTTTAAGTCTTGGTCGATCGCCACTACAGAAGGTTCCTGCAGAACAATACCTTTGCCCGATACATAAACGAGCGTGTTAGCAGTACCGAGGTCGATACCCATATCTCTAGATAACGAAAATCGATTGAGAAGACCCACTGATTCGTACCCCCCCCAAAAACTAAAATACTATTGTGTGCAATAATGTTGTTACAAAAGTGTAACCGAGGTGGATTCTATTACGTTTTTCATCCTGAGTCTAGTCAGAAATGTACATTGTCGAGCTCAGGTTGAGCGCAGACTTGCCAATCATCCACCATCAATATGTTCTCCTAACTGGGTGTACAATCAGGATGAAGCCTCATAAGCGTTGTTCCAAGTTCAGTTTGGAGGCTAATGCGCGTGTGGACTGTTTAACTACATCACCGATCGACCACATTCCCAAAAAAGTTTATGAGTCTTAATGTTGTGACTTTAGTAGGCCGCGTCGGCGGCGACCCGGACGTGAAGTATTTTGAGTCCGGTACAGTTAAGTGCAGTTTGACGCTGGCAGTGAATCGCAGAACCAAGAACAGCGATCAACCAGACTGGTTCAATCTGGAAATCTGGGGCAAAACAGCGCAGATTGCTGCTGACTACGTTCGCAAAGGCTCTCTAATTGGCGTAACAGGCTCTTTGAAGTTCGATCGCTGGCAAGACCGCAATACCGGTTCAAATCGCTCGAAGCCGATAATTAAGGTAGACCATTTAGACTTGCTGGGTTCCAAACGCGACAACGAGTCGGGTATGTCGCAACACAACAGCGAATTCTAGCGTTTGCGGAATTTGGGAAGTAATATTTGTGAATTGGGTGGGTGCTTGTGACTTCAGAAAAGCTAGAAATTGTTCAAACTGAGTACCAAGCTGGGCAAGTAGCTTTTGAGAGTGGCCGGTATGCTCAAGCTGTGCAGAGTTTAGAAACAGCTACCGGTTTAGTCGATCGAAATTCCCGGTTGGGCGGCGAGGTGCAGATGTGGCTAGTGACAGCCTACGAAGCCTCTGGCAACACAGAAAGGGCGATCGAGCTTTGCCGCAAGCTCACCCGCCATCCCCGCCAAGAAACCCGCCAGCAAGCAAAGCGCTTGCTGTTCATTCTCGAAGCTCCCAAACTTACTATCCCTCCTGAATGGATGGTGAAAATCCCCGATTTGGCAGCTTTAGATGAAAATCAATCAATCAGTTTTCAAGCCAATCCAAACGCTGATATCAAGTACGCTAAACCCAAGCCAGTCGTACCAGAGCCTGTAGATTTGAGTCAGGTTAATACGAAAGATAATAGGTTTGTCTGGGTGGCGTTAATTGCGATCGGGCTAATTTTAGGCGGCTTATTTCTTAGTTATTAATCATTTTTGGAAGTGGATTCGGGAAAAAACCCAGTTTCTGTGGTCGGTTGGTAGCGATCGCCAGTTCTTGAGTATAGTGCGAGATGTGAGTTAACATAGGAGTAAAAAAGCTCCACATCCCGATCGTCCGCGATCGCGATAAGCTGTGGGTTCCATCTACAATCTACAATCTAGAATCCGATGACTTCACTCCCACCCAACCGCGCCAAAACACTCAAAGAAGCTTACCGCGCTTGCGATGTCAAGCCTCTAACGGGCGATGATATTGCGCGATATTATGTGGATTTGTCCGCAGTACGCAACACAGTAGCGATCGACGATGTTAGCACGGATTTGGATCTTCAAGAACCGGGAGAATTTAACACAATTTTGTTTACCGGACATCGGGGATGCGGCAAAAGTACAGAGTTAAAACGCATTCAGTCGCGGTGGGAAAATGACTATCGGGTGATTTACATAGAATTCGATCAGGAACTAGATGTTCTTGATGCAGAATATACCGATTTATATTTGCTGTTTATCAACAAAGTAGCTGATGATTTAACTAAATTACGATTGAAGTTTGATTCCAAACTTTTAGAGCGTTTTGAATCGTGGTTTAAAGAAGTCACTAAAGAAACAGAAGAAACTGTTCAATCTTCCGTTAGCATCGAAACTGAAGCAAGTGCAGGCGCAGAAATTCCCTTTATTTATAAGTTGACAGCCAAATTGCTCGGTCAAATCAAAGGTTCTAGTCAACAAAAAAAGTAATTCGGGAAACTCTTCAGCGTAATCTGTCCCGCTTGCAAACAGATATTAATTTGTTATTGAAAGATGCTTTTGAGAAGCTGAGACGAAAATATCCCGACCGCTATCAAAAAGGATTTTTGGTGATTGTTGATAACTTAGATCGGATTCCTCCCAATGTTGCCAATCATTTGTTTTTTGATTACGCTCCTCAACTCCAAGAACTAGACTGTACAATTATCTATACAGTGCCGATTTCGGTAATTTATTCCTATAAAAATGTCAGCAATTTGTTTGGTAATCCCAACATCGTGCCAATGGTGAATATTTATGAATTCAATCGCAGTGAGTGCGATTTAAATTACAATCAGCAAAGATTAGAGGGAGTTGCCAGTTTGATCGAAAAACGGGTTGATGTTAGTGCCGTATTTGACGATCGACAACAGTTGCTAGATTTGGCAAAAGCTAGTGGCGGTCATGTGCGACAATTGATGCAGACGACTAGATCGGCTTTTCGCACAGCCATTACTCGCAAACACAGTAAAGTTTTGGCTGAGGATGTCACTTACGCTTTGAAGCAACAGCAATTTGACTTTGAAAGGTCTACTCCTACGGCAGAATATTATACCATATTAGCGCAAGTTTGCCTCAAAAAAGATATTGATAAAGATGAAATCGGACAAACTTTATTATTCAATATTTCCGTTTTGGAATACAACGGCAATAGTCGGTGGAATTATGTCAACCCACTCGTAAAACAAAGTTATGCTTTCCAACAAGCCCTGGCATCAATTCAAGGAAATCCCTGAAATATACCAGCAAAGGATTGTTGAACTCAATCAAGAGTCTTTCGATCAATTGCTGACGTTTGTCGATATTGTTCCCGACGATGCCTTTGATTTGGGATTTATCGACTGTAATTTTGCCAGGGATAGAGATGCGATTATTCAGGCTTTAATTAGTCATCCCGATTGTCAAGAGATGCAGTTTGAGGTTTGGGATTTTCCCGATCCTGAGATGCGCTTTTTGATGGATGAAATTCTTAAGGTTTTGCCAACAGTCAAAGTTCAACCAGACAAAAAGTTGATTGTCATTGTGCGGGGATTGGAAAATGCGATCGGGATGACGGGGGAATATCCGCCGATGCTGGTAGATTTTAATTGGGTGCGAGATGCTTATCCGGTTAAAGTTCCGCATCCCATGATTTTTTGTTTGCCGGATTATGCGATTACGCGAGTTGCTAATTATGCGCCGGATTTCTGGGCCTGGAATTCGGGAACTTTTGTGTTTAAAACTCCTGTAAATACTAGAGATGATGCGATTTCTCAAACTCTGGATGCTAGCAAAGGGATTAGCAATTGTGAGTTGCCGGAAAAGCAGGAACGGATCGATTTATTAAAACGGTTATTGATTGAATATACTCCCTCGAATGGGCGCGAGGAAACTCCAGGGGATTTGAAAACTCGCATCAGGGTTTTGAATGAGTTGGGAGTTGCCTATCGCAGTCGGAGTGAATATAAAACTGCAAAATACTATCTGGAACAAGCGTTAGATTTGGCGAAAGATGATGAAGAGTTCATATCTTTAAAAGCAAATACTTTACATGAATTAGGATGGATTCAGGACAATTGGGGAAATCCCAAAAAGGCGATCGCATTTTATCAAGAATCACTCGAAATTTACGAAAAAATTGGCAATGTTCAAGGGAAAGCTGCTACTTTGCACCAACTAGCAGGAATCTATGCCAATCAAGGGGAAGTAGAACAGGCGATCGCATTTTATCAACAATCTCTCGAAATTTACGAAAAAATTGGCAATGTTCAAGGGAAAGCTGCTACTTTGCACCAACTAGCAATAATCTATGCCAATCGAGGGGAAGTAGAACAGGCGATCGCATTTTATCAACAATCTCTCGAAATTTACGAAAAAATTGGCGATGTTCAAGGGAAAGCTGCTACTTTGCACCAACTAGCAATAATCTATGCAAATCAAGGGGATGTAGAAAAGGCGATCGCATTTTATCAACAATCTCTCGAAATTTACGAAAAAATTGGCGATGTTCAAGGGAAAGCTGCTACTTTGCACCAACTAGCAATAATCTATGCAAATCAAGGGGATGTAGAAAAGGCGATCGCATTTTATCAACAATCTCTCGAACTTGATGAAAAAATTGGCGATGTTCAAGGGAAAGCTGCTACTTTGCACCAACTAGCAATAATCTATGCAAATCAAGGGGATGT
>NZ_JAUBRC010000042.1:10522-60036 GCF_036701635.1 Microcoleus sp. N9_B4
GAAAAAATTGGCGATGTTCAAGGGAAAGCTGCTACTTTGCACCAACTAGCAATAATCTATGCAAATCAAGGGGATGTAGAAAAGGCGATCGCATTTTATCAACAATCTCTCGAACTTGAGGAAAAAATTGGCGATGTTCAAGGGAAAGCTGCTACTTTCGCAATGCTAGGACAGTTGTTAGCAGCGCAGGGAGATTTTGACCAAGCTTTGAATTATTTACAGCAATCTTTGGAGATTTTACAGCATTTGCGATCGCCCGACGCGGAGACAGTGAGAGAAATTATTGCTACGGTTCAGCAGATGGCTGGGGATTGATGGAGGCACTTCGACTAAAGAAACCGGGTTTTTCGCAGTTTTTGGGTGGTGTATCGATGTTTTTGGAAAAAACCCGGTTTCTGGCCTGGAAATTACAAATAGTAGCGACGCACCTTACCATTTTCTATTGGTCAGGATTCACTACAAAGGTAGATACTGGACGCAGTTAACTAAATCTTCAGGTTCGTTAACCTTAGCAATAATTTCCAAGTCACGAATGCAATCACCCACAGTTACTTTTTGTTGATGGGCATAGATGACGCCAGCAAAATTGACTTCCTCCTGCTGGCGGTGGTTGGCTATGGCCAGAAAATCCTCGTCTTGTGTAAAAACAACGCGCTGAAGATCCATTGCGCGATCGAGTATAACCGTGTCTGGCACACCTTTTCTACCGTCGTCTTGAACTGTCAAAACATCTACGTCCCGAAACTGCAATCCCACCGTAATTGCCAAGTGGATATGTTCGTCCATATATAGCGCTATGCTCATTTAATTAGTCCTTGGGCGCGGAGTTTTTTAGCCGCTTGAGATTCGCCCGCTTCTAATCGCAACTTTTCAGCATACTCGAATCGGCGCTGCATATCGGCATCAAGCTCTTGTTTGTGATCCCAATAATAAGCGAAAGCAGAATGAATTTGGCTCATTGTCAAATAACGATGATTTAGGTGCAACTCGGCGGGACTCCACCCGTAAGCGATATGAGCTTGTACTAATTCAATCACTTTCATTGTGGTTCCGGCGATGATAGGCACATTCTTCTCATCTAATTCCACATATTTATATTCGGTTGCAGTTAGTGGCATAGTTTACCTCGTTCATGGATCTAGTTTAATTATATCGATCGCCTTCTACAGTTGACAGTTGACAGTTGACAGTTGACAGTTGACAGTTGACAGTTGACAGTTGACAGTTGACAGTTGACAGTTGACAGTTAACAGTTGACAGAGGTCGCGCGAGGTTTTACCCAGTTTCTGGCCACACCCAAAATCAAAGAAACCGGGTTTTTCGCAGTTTTTCCTTGGTGTATCGATGTTTTTGGAAAAAACCCGGTTTCTTGCCACGCATACAACCGAAGAAACCGGGTTTTTCGCAGCTTTTCGGTGGTGTATCGATATTCTGGGAAAAAACCCGGTTTCTGGCCACACCCTAAATCGCTAAAATAAAAAAAAGACCCAACCTGAAAGGCTATTATTATTGTGAGCGATTCAACCGTAGAGCAGATTTTGAAATTGGCCTCTCAGCGCGCCGATGCGGCTGAAGTATACTACCTGTCGAGTCAAGACACGCCGATCGAATTTGAAAACAATCGTCTCAAATCCCTACAAACCAAAGCACTGCAAGGCGTAGCACTCCGGCTGATTTACCAAGGCAAAATCGGTTTTGCTAGTTCCACAGACTTAACGCGGATAGACGATTTAGTAGATGCAGCGATTCAAACAGCCGAAATCGGCGACCCCGCAGAATTTGAACTCGCCTCCAGCTTCCACCTAAAAGGCCCGGAAACCACCTACACTCCGCCCACAACTCAAGAATTAGTCGAAAACGGCAAAAACCTGATCGAGCAAGTTCACGCCTACAATCCCGATATTATGGTAGATGTCGGCTTCCACGTCCGCAGCGGCCGCGTGAAAATTGCCACCACGCGAGATGTATATGCCGAAAGAAGCAGCCAAATAGTCAGCGGGACGATCGCGGGAAATTTGGTAAAGGGAGAAGACTTTATGCAAGCATACAGTTACGACGTGGCGCGCGATCGTCCCCTCGACACCAACAGCATCCTCCAATCACTCCTCGAAAAATACCGCCTCGCAGAACATTCAGCCACCATCACCAGCGGTTCCTACCCAGTATTATTTACCCCCAGAGCCGCCGCTAGCACCCTCGGTGGCTTGTTTGATACCATCCTTTCAGGCCAAGCAGTAGTTCAAAAAGCCTCTCCCCTAGCCGACAAAATCGGCGAAACTTTATTTGACGAACGCTTTACCTTTTTTGAAGACCCCGCTTTAGGCCCTTCTGCTTGTCCCTTTGACGACGAAGGTACGCCCACCACCCGCAAAGTCTTGATAGACAAAGGTACTGTCACGGGATTTTATTGGGATCGCAGGTGGGCCGCTCGCGCCGGTGTACAATCAACCGGCAACGGTTTTCGTGGCGGATTGTCTCGCCCAGGCCCTGATTTGACTAACTTTTGCATTTCCCCAGGAAATACCGCCACTCAAGACTTGATTGCTAGCATGGATGAAGGTCTAATAGTAGAGCAGGTTTTAGGTGCCGGTCAGTCCAATCAGTTAGCTGGCGAATTTTCTGTCAATTTGGACTTAGGCTATAAAGTAGAAAAAGGCAAAATTGTGGGTCGCGTCAAGAATACAATGGTGGCAGGCAGCATTTTTGAAGCGTTTAAAAATTTGGCAGATTTGAGTAGCGAAGCCGAATGGGTAGGCGGTGCAGCCTATTTGCCGAGTATGCTGTTTCAACATTTGGGTGTAGCTTCCAGGGAATAAGTTCAGTGCGGTTAATTTACTCGTTACCAGGCTCTGCCTGGTAATACAAATCATGAGGCTCTGCCTCGAATTTGGATGAAAGCTTGCGAGGCAAAGCCTCTGGACATGGGTTCCCAGGCAGAGCCTAGGAACCAGTTAACGTGCAAAACAAACATAGAAACAGTGTCGGCAATTCAACGCTTTGCTAATTCATGCAAATAGGTAAAAACAGGGAAAAATTTATAATGAAAGAGCAAAATGTCAAGGATGGAACTGGGAAGAAGAAAAAGAATTTTTTCTTTCTTTTACCTTTGGTTTTTTGCCTTTTAACTCTAGTGACTGGATGCGTTCAGTACGATGTCGGGGTTAACTTTGAGAGTCAAACTCGTGGCGAAATCGTGCAGCACATTAAACTGGGGGAAAGGTTGACGAGCTTCAGCAGCGAAACTGTTGCAGAATGGTTGAAAAGCGTAGAACGCCGGGTGAAGTTGCTGGACGGAAAAACTAAACGGGTTTCCCCCACAGAAGTTCTAGTGAGGATTCCTTTCAATAATGGAGCCGAGTTGCAAGACAAGTTCAACCAATTTTACAATCCGATCGCACCAACCACAAAATATCGGGTCGCAAGTCCGCTAGAAACAGATTTGCCGAAGTTTGAATCTCACCTTAGTGTCAAGCAGAATAATTTATTATTGGTGCTGCGAAATCGGTTGAGTTTGGAATTGGATTTGCGCTCTCTTTCACTGCTTTCTTCTAATGGCAGTCTGCTGCTGAGCCCAGGGGGACTTTTGGAGCTAGACTTTAGCTTGAACACGCCTTGGGGCGCCGAAAGTATTGAAACTGTCGCCGGTGCACTGGTTCCCGAAAGCTATCAGCAAGGAAAACAGTTAGTTTGGAAGCTGAAACCCGGAGAAGTTAACTATTTGGAGGCGATATTCTGGATTCCCAGTCCCGTAGGAATTGGGGCGCTGATTATTGCCTTATTTGTAGCCGCGGGCATTGCTTTGAAATATCAAATATTGCCCGCACTGGGAATCGGCAAGAAACCACAAAACATCGGGCAAACCTAAACAGGATATGTCCTGGAGGGGCGGGTTAACCAATATCTTCAATCAACTCTCAGAACTCCAATAAACCCGCCTCTCCCCGGATATTATGGTTAATTGACCCGATTTAATCTTATCAAAAAAAACTGAGAATATCTGTCAAAAAACAGTTGACAAATAGGAAATAATTTGCTTAACCTGAATTGAGAATTAGGAACAGAGAAAATGCGATCGCTAAATTTCTTCTTCATCTTTCTGATTTGCTTGGCTCTAGTATTATTCAGCATCGAAAATACACAGCCAGTCGCGATTCAAGTTATCGAAGGCGTCCAACTTAAAGCTCCGCTGTGCGTAGAACTAATTGTAGCGACCGGATTAGGGGCAACACTAGCGTGGCTGTTCAGTCTGTGGTCGAGAATGCAGCGAACCCTCGCGTTGCGCCAAGAGATGCGCCAAGTTCGCGAAAAAGAGCAGCGGATTCAGGAATTAGAACAAAATCTTGAACGCTATAAAGCCGAAGTAGAAGGCAAACAACCTTTGTTAGAAAGTGCAGAACCGATAAGTTTAGAAATAGCAACCATTGAGGACACAACTGCTGAAATAACCGCCAATTAACTTGATATGCTCTCTCGTTTTCCCAGAGGCAAAATCTAAAATCTAAAATCTAAAATCTAAAATCTAAAATCTAAAATCTAAAATCGAATGGCCGTTTCCCGAGACCAAGATGGCTTAGAAACGATTTCCGAGGGGATCGCAATTTTAATTGATCTAGCTGAACGGGGAGAAATTGATCCTTGGGACGTTAAGGTAATTGAAGTGTTCGATCGATGTCTGAGCAAGCTTACTAACGCCTGCGATGCTGATCAGAGTAAGGATTTCTCCGATTTGTCCCACTCCGGCCAAGCGTTTTTGTACGCTTCAATGCTGGTGTTGCTCAAAGCAGAAAGTATCGTCCTCTCCGAACCCCCCGCGAATCCCGACTCGGCCGACGAGCCGGCACTAGAAGACGCAGAGCACTCAGGCGGGCGACACTTGCCGCAGCATTTAGAGCGACAATTGCGCCGTCGCGGTGTAGCTCAACTACCGCAAAAACGCCCGGTGACTCTCCCAGAACTGATTGAGCAGTTGCAGCTAATGAAAGCAGCAATGGAGCAGCAGACAGTTACCCCCCGGCGCCGCCCTACCTCAAAAATGCGATCGCAAGCGGCCCAGGCTATCTTTGAGCTAGCTCACCAAGAAAATCTCGTAGAAACTGCTAGTGAACTCGAACAGTTTCTGGCTCAGCGGGGCGCGGAAATTGACGAGGGTTGGCTGGACTTGGACAAATTGCTAGAGCTCTGGCATCATAACGATTTGCACTCTCCTGTCAACCCAGAACACCCGGTATCGACTGGGGAAGTTCACTTGCCAAATCATGACCGCGTGGGTATTTTTTGGGCCTTGTTGCTGCTATCGGCTCAGTCTAAAGTAGAGTTGCTTCAAGAGGAGTTTTACCAAGACCTCAAAATCCGGGCGCTTTGAGCTGGCACGGTATTAGGTTATCCGGCGAAACTAATAACTATGCCACTGCGTCGGTTAAGATTCTAGGCAGAATATCGCTCTATGGCATTCTGTTGCTGAGCCCCGGATGCGGAGAGCGGGAGTGTGAAGTTATTGCTGGTTCCCGATACCTGGTTTCTTAAATCCAGGTTAATTCCGAATAAATGATTGATAGCCTGGTACGATGTCGCCTATAAACAGGTCAGGATTTTGCCGCGCTCGATCGATTCGATCGCAACCGCTAGCATCTAATTGTTGAGTTTATATCAATTAACAGAGGGTTGAGGAAGTTAAGAATGAAAGCGATGATTCTGGCGGCCGGTAAAGGCACTCGCGTCCGTCCTATTACTCAGACAATACCCAAACCGATGATTCCGATCCTGCAAAAGCCAGTGATGGAGTTTTTGGTTGAATTGCTCCGACAGCACGGATTTGACCAGATTATGGTCAATGTTTCCCACTTGGCAGATGTGATTGAAAACTACTTCCGCGACGGTCAAAAGTTTGGCGTACAAATTGCCTATTCTTTTGAAGGGCGAATTGAGGACGGAGAAATGATTGGAGAGGCTCTCGGTTCGGCTGGTGGCATGAAACGAATTCAGGACTTCTCGCCGTTTTTTGACGATACTTTTGTGGTGCTGTGCGGCGACGCTTTGATTGACTTGGACTTGACTGCTGCTGTGAAGTGGCACCGGGAAAAAGGGGCGATCGCTACTATTGTTATGAAATCGGTTCCCCGCGAGGAAGTTCCTAGTTATGGAGTGGTGGTAACAGACGAGTCTGGCAAAGTTAAAGCTTTCCAAGAAAAACCTTCTGTAGAGGAAGCTCTGAGTACCGACATTAACACTGGTATTTATATTTTTGAACCGGAAATATTCAAATACATCCCTTCGGGTCAGGAATACGATATCGGTTCGCAGTTATTCCCCGCGTTAGTAGCAGAAGGCGCGCCTTTTTACGGGATTAGCATGGACTTTGAGTGGGTGGATATCGGCAAAGTTCCTGACTATTGGCGGGCAATTCAGAGCGTGCTGCTGGGGCAAGTTAAAAATGTTTCGATTCCGGGAATTGAAGTACGCCCGGGCATTTACGCTGGTTTGAATGTAGCTGTCAACTGGGATAAGGTTGATATTACGGGGCCTGTTTACATTGGCGGGATGACGATCATTGAGGATGGAGCAAAAATTGTCGGCCCGACAATGATTGGCCCCAATTGTTGGCTTTGCAGTGGCGCCACTGTGGAAAACAGCGTGATTTTTGAGTATTCCCGTTTGGGCCCGGAGGTGCGGTTGGTTGACAAACTGGTGTTCGGGCGCTACTGCGTTGATAAAACCGGGGCTGCGATCGATTTGCAAGCGGCGGCTCTCGATTGGCTGATTACTGACGCTCGCCAAGTTTTACCGACTCAACACGGAGAAGAGCGGCGGGCGATATCTGAAATTCTCGGTAATGGTGGATAATTGGTAATTGCTAATTGGTAATTACTCAAGGTAAGGTGCGCTAGGCGCACCCTACTTTTACATTTATGATCTCAGCTTTTAATTCTGGTAATGTGCTTAGCTTGCACCCTACACTTCACGACTGAAGATAAGTATATTGGCTGAGACTCCGCTCGTAATTTTGCAGCAAAAGTTGGGCCTCGGAAAGAGTAATTTTATTTTGCTGCAAAGCTGCTTCTGTCTGACGGCGGATGCTTTCAACCAAATTTTCTGAATCGTACTGTACGTAGCTGAGGACTTCTTTCATAGTGTCTCCTTTCACAACGTGTTCGATATGATAGCCAGAAGGTGTTAGTTGAATATGAACTGCATTAGCATCGCCGAATAAGTTGTGAAGGTTGCCCATAATTTCTTGATAAGCACCTCCCAAAAATAGCGCCAAATAGTAAGGTTCTCCAGGTTTAAGAGTATGCAGTTCCAAAACCGACTTCACATCTCGCAAATCAATAAATTGGTCGATTTTGCCGTCGCTGTCGCAGGTTAGATCGGCTAAAATACCGCGTTGAGTTGGTTCTTCGTCGAGTCGGTTAATTGGCATAATTGGGAACAATTGGTTAATTGCCCAACTGTCCGGTACTGACTGGAAAACAGATAAGTTGATGTAATAAATGGACGCCATCACCTTTTCTAAGTCTTCCAAATCATCCGATACATATTCTTTTTGCCGCGCGATCGCCTGTATTTTATCGCAGCAAGCCCAGTACAACTGTTCGGTTTTCGCCCGTTCCGCAATTCCCAAATAGCCTAAGTTAAATAAACTGACTGCTTCTTCCTTAAATTGGATAGCATCGTGATAAACTTCTTGGTAATTTTCGGGACTGATAGATTGGTAAATTTCGTAGAGATTGCGCGGAATTTGGTGCGCGTTTTCATCTACTGGTTCTGGTACTTCTCTGGGGACATCGCTAGTACCGAGTACGTCAAAAACTAACACTGATTGGTGAGAAGCGATCGCCCGCCCGCTTTCGCTAATGATAATTGGGACCGGGATTTTGCGCTCGTCGCAGGCATCTTTCACTCCCGCTACTACGTCGTTAGCGTAGTTTTGCATATTGTAGTTTTTGGAAGCGTGGAAGTTTGTCTTAGACCCGTCGTAGTCAACGCCGAGTCCACCTCCTACGTCCAAGTAGTTCATATTAGCTCCCAATTTAGCTAATTCTACATAAATGTGGCTGGCTTCTCGAATGGCGTCTTTGATGACACTAATTGAGGAAATTTGAGAGCCGATGTGGAAGTGCAGTAACTGCAAACAATTGAGCATTCCAGCTTTTTCTAGTTCGCCGACTGCACGGATAATTTCAGGAATTGTCAAGCCAAATTTTGCCCGATCGCCCGTGGAACCTCCCCAGCGGCCAACGCCTGTGGTAGTGAGTTTTGCTCGCACTCCCAAAATCGGTTTAATTCCTAATGCTTTGCTGGCGGCGATTGCGAGTTCTACTTCCTCTATTTGCTCCAGCACAATTACGGAAGTTTGCCCTAGTCGCTGCGCCAAAATAGCAGTTTCGATGTATTCGCGGTCTTTGTAACCGTTGCAAATTAACAAAGCGCCTGGGTTTTTTAAGGTGGCCAAAGCTATCATTAATTCCGGTTTCGAGCCGGCTTCGAGCCCGAAGTGATGGGGTTGACCGAAACGCACCAAATCTTCTATTAATTGTCGGTGCTGGTTGCATTTTACTGGAAAGACACCGCGATAGACATTTTTGTAATTGTACCGAGCGATCGCTCTGGCAAAACAAGAATTTAAGCGCTCGATCCGGTCTTCCAAAATATCAGAAAATCGAATCAACAGTGGCAAAGCCAAATTTCGCTGTTTCAGGGATTCTACCAGTTCGCACAAGTCGAGGGAACCGCCGCGATCGCCCTTGGGAGAGACTGTAACGTGACCGGCGGCATTGATCGAAAAATACGGTTCGCCCCAACCTTGAATTCGGTAGAGTTTCTCACTATCTTCTATTGTCCAAGATGCTTGTGGCAGTTGAGCCGCCGTTACCAAAGCACTGTCTGGGGCTGCCAAACTCGTGGCTGTTGGCGAGTGAGTCGATAGCGGATCGAGATCGGAGAAAGCAGCGGTGGCTGGGGAACTCATCTTATTGGCAACCTCTTTTAGGAGTGGTCAAATAGATAGTTTATCGCACATATCGGGTTTCCTGATGCAGTTGAAAAATCACTTTGGGTACACAGGCGGGCGATTTTAGATTTTAGATTTAGATTTTAGATTTTAGATTTGACTCTATAGATGGATGAAAAGCAGGGATTGAACTAAAATCTCAACCGTAATTGCTCTGCTGGACTTATTTCTTCAAGCAAGTATCCGTATGCAGGTGAACTCGGAAACCGGGTTCCCGAGTTCACCTGCACCAAGAGAGTTGTCGGACGATCGATCGCCCGACACACACTAACCAAAAATCACCTCCGGCGGCGCCATGTCAGCCCCCATAATCATTCCCCCGTTATTAGACTTCTTCAAGCCCGGTTGAGGTGCTTTTTCTGGGGTCTTCTGAGCCGGTGCAACTGAGGCTGGCGGTGTCACCTGGGTGGGAGGTACTGCCTGTGCTCCTGGCACCACGGGTTGCTGTGACAGCCAACCCAAACCCCCTACAGCCCCAGCCATCAAAGCGGTGTAGCCGATGTACAAATGCACCGGACGCATTTGAAAACCTTCGCCTGAGTCGGAATCGGAAACAGACACATACATACTGGGAATTGGAGTCGGAGCCGGTTTGGGCAAAGCATTCGCCATAGCGCTGCCGTCTAGTCCCAAGGCGTCGCCAAGTCTGCGGATAAAACCTCTAACGTAAATATCTTGGGGCAGTTTGTCGATTTCCCCATTTTCGATCGATTCGATGTGGTGCAGCGGCACGAGAGTTTGACTGTGGAGTTGCTGCAGGGATAGGGAGCGAATTTGCCGTCCCTTACGCAATTCTCTACCCAACTCCTGCAGGCACTCTTCTCGCTGTTGAACGGCTAAAGCTGCTTCTTCTTCCTTTGTGAGTTTTTTCGGCTTTTTGGAAAAACCGAACCCTGGGAAGGATTTTCCGGGGACGGTGACAGTTGCAGGTGGAGCCGACTCGACTTTAATTTCGTCTTGGGGCGCTTGTTTGCTGTCTTCAGAAGTGTTAGTGTCTCGATCGGAAGTTTCAGTGTCGGACTCGGTTTGGGGCGGCGCTTCCACACTAGCGCTGCGCCAATAGAAGACAGGAACACCTACTGGTGGCTCCAATTCTTGAATTTCTGTCACCGTCTCAATGACGGGACTTACAGCAGTAACACTCTCTTGGGGTACTGGCGGTTCAATTTTGTTTTGTTTGGGAAATCGATCAAATGCGAGCTTGACGGCTTCTCTGCTAACTGCTCTAATTAAAATTTCGGCAGCGGAGGCTGCTTCGCCCAACATTGTTTGCAGGCTAGCTAGAGCGTGGCTATAGGTGTCGCTACAGAGGAGTTCAGTTTCTATTTGACCTAGGACAGAACGAAAACTTTCTTGAGAAATTTCAATAGTTGGGTGATCTGTCACCCCAAAATAAGCCTCGGGTTTCAGTGCCATGATATTCATGTTGTCTTGGTAGAAGGTATCTGAGTACGTTCTTCGACAGGTTGGCAGTGATTCCGGATGTCGGTTGGGGGAGAGTGGGAGAGTGGGGCATCGGGCATCGGGCATCGGGCATCGGGCATCGGGCATCGGGCATCGGGCATCGGGCATCGGGCATCGGGCATCGGGCTTTCCAGGGCATTAGTAGGCCGTCACAAATAACCAATAACGCATAACCAATAACGCATAACCAATAACCAATAACTAATAACCAATTCCCACTCATGCCCCATGCCCTGCACAGGCCAATTCCCTGGGAAGGCTCATGCCCCATGCCCCATGCCCCATGCCCAATTCCCCAGGACTACTGTTTGTGGATGCGATCGAGCAACCAAAGAGCCCCGAAAATCCCGACAAAATGGGCAACAGTGGCGTGAGTATTGGCGAGTACCACAAATATATCTAGGGGCTGAATAAATCGACCCACATCAACTGCGGCACCGAACAAGGCTTGCGGCTGAGCTAGAGATTTGGCTAAAAGCGTGCCGCTGATGGCTTCTGCGCCGATCAGCGTCAGCACCATTCCTGACAAGTTGCTCATCAGTGACAGGCGCACCTCTTTGATGGTGTCTGCTTTTTTGGGGCGGACAGCGTTACCGGGCGATCGCAGTTCTCTCGACAAGCGGGTGAAGCGGAAAGAGCGATATATGCTGTAAGCGAGGACGGCTAGCCCGCAAATGGCAAAAAATACGCCCCCGCCGGTGCCGGCACTGGTTGAACCCGCACCGGCGGTAGCCCTGGGGAGGGCGAAGGGGATGGCAAAGAGCAAAATGATCGCCGCTACCACCCCTAGCACTAACTGTACCCAGAAGCAAACCCAGCCTGTTGTACGAAGGGCAAAGGCTACTCGCTGTACGGCGACAGGAAGCTTATCGTTATCTAACTGATTAGTCATATTTTGAGCGGGTATAATTAATTGGCATTAGTTGGCAGCAGTTTTTTCTCTTCGGGGACGGTTGACGGCGGTTAACCCTCTTTATAATAGAAGTAGCAATGTTTAAGATTTGTAACTAACATTGGATTTCACATTTGAATAGCGTCGATCGCCAGGTACCCAAAGCAATGACACAACTACAACCCACCGTCACTCCCAAACTGGAACAGCCAAAGTTTGGCTTCAACAGCTACGCGGAACGCCTTAACGGTCGAGCCGCGATGATCGGTTTTTCTCTAACTTTAATTATCGAGTATGTCACAGGCCAGGGCTTGCTGTCCTGGTTGGGTCTCAACTAATTTTAGCAATGGCGCGGTCAGCCTTACACTTTGTCTTGACTCTTCCGGCAGCGGGTGTGACTTCTGCTGACCGCGACAAATTCGGGAATTGATTAAAATATTAATTAGAAACAAGCCCAGCGACTTCTCTGCCGAGAGAGTTCTGTTCCCGAATGCAATAGCTGGCTTTTGGAGGTATATATGGGGTGGAATTTTGATTTGACAAGCTTGGCAATTTTGCCTCGCTCCCGTACAATTCCCCACAGGCGAGAAGATTAATTTAGGTGAAGCTAGTCTTTGAGCTAGAAATCCCGATCGTTCCGCCAACTCTAAGTTTTAGAGCTTGTAAATAAATATAGAACAGAGTAAAACCAAATGAATGCTTCGTGGACGCGACTTTTGAGGTCAGCTTACCGTAAAGAGCCAATTACCAGCTTTGTTGTGACAGTGGGCGTTGTCGATGCAGCCATCGGCAGCATCGGTGCGAGTGGCTCTTTATTGGCTTTTGGGCTTGGCACCGCTGGGGTGGCGATGGCTCTCCGCTGGTGGCAATTTTACCGATCTGGAGCCGAACAACCCGCACCTGCTCCCGAATACTATCTTCCTCCTCAGTCTTCTAGACCTCAGTTACCGGTGCTTAATGTGTCTAAAAAAAATCCTCCTTATTAAGATTACTGGGCAATGGTGACTGGGCGATGTGCCGATCGACTCCCTGGATCTGAGGCACTAAAAGATAGGGCAACAAAGTCTTTCGATCTTGGATGCTTGGTTTATGAATATTTCTGTTGCCGAGAAACTGTACAAAATTGGCTCTGTAGCTGCCTGTAGTGGTTTGTCGGTGAAAACTGTTCGTTACTATGAGGAGATGGGCTTGCTGTCTCCTGCGGTAAAGCGATCGCCCGCTGGTTATCGCTTGTTTGGCGAAACGGTATTTAATAGGTTGGCGTTTATTAAACGCTCTCAGGCTCTGGGTTTGAGCCTTCAGGAGATTAAGGATATTTTACAGGTTCGCGATCGGGGAGAGTTGCCTTGCTCGGAAGCGAAGCAGCATCTAACGGCTAAAGTAGAGGAAATTTCGGTGCAAATTGCAGCCTTAGAAACTTTGAAGGGGGAGTTGCTAGGCATTCTCAACTGCTGGCAAGAGCAACCCTCCGAGGCGAGCATTACTAGCACGATTTGTCCGAACATTCAGCGGGATTGAGCAGCGGAAAGATACAAAAAAAGGGAAGGAATTATGGGTTTCCTTCCCTTGATGGTTTTGTGGGTGGTTTTGTTGATGGTTTTGTCGATCGTGTTGAGCTTTTAACTGTTTTCGCAGAGTTTGCTGTTGCTTTTTGAGTTGCCGAGCCCTGGCTGAGCCGCCTTTACCTTTGGAGTTTCTACCCTCGCTGCGAGGAGACTCCCAACTTTTTAGTCTCATGTTTTTACTTGTTTGCACTACTTCTATAATACACCGTCAGATTTTCACTGTCAAGTATTTTTTAGAGCGATGTTTCGTAGTATCAACTGTTGACTGATGGGGATTTGCTACAGACATAGCGATGGTGCGCCCATTGCCTACGGCTGGTTACGCCTACAGGCTTTTTGACAATTTGGGACGTAAGGGCGATCGCATGATTTAATCATACTTGTATGCTCAGTAATTAATGAGTGGAATTAATCGCCAAATCACCCTTGACAGCAGGCACATTGCTTAACACTTGCCAGACACACCACAAATGAGAAGACTGCTTAATAAAGGACGTGCTGCTCATATTTTTAACGATGAGGCTACTATGAATCAGGTAGCTCAAGCCATAATAGAAGATGGAGAATTTACAGGTACGATTCGGGGCTACGATCGTTATGGTATGTTTTTTGCTGAATCAATAGGTTATAGAGTTGACCGGGATGGTAGCCGTCTTTTACTTTATTACAAAGAGATAAAAGTTGATGCAGAAAACCGATACCACGTTACGCCTCGAAGCCGATTTAGTGAAGAATAACTGGGAATTTACAGAGGTATGGATCGATCCAAATCTTTCACCGCCTTATCTGCTTTTGTTACTAAGTGACGCTGAGGGAAATTGTCGGATATACGATCCGGCTGAGGGTTATAAGGTTGTGTTTTCTAGTCAGAGTTATGATGAGGCGCAGTATTGGCTTTTAGATGATGAATATGAACCCGTAGAAGGGCGGCTGAGAGTGTCGGAGTTAGTTTGAATAATTCATTTAGGGGCGATTCCCTACGGGATAGCTGCGCTTCACGGGTTTTTTGACAATTTGGGACGTAAGGGCGATCTCGCTATTTCATTACGATCGCGATCTACCCCTACAAGCTACAAAAACTCATCTACTGGGAAACCCGGTTATTCTCACTTATAAATTAGCTATAAACTCATCAGGTGTGACCTTTGCTTGCTTTAGAACACCGCTGAGAGTACCAATTTTTAACTCGCGGTGGAGTGGCACAACGCAAACAATTTCTCCGTCTGGAAGAGGCTTTTTAAGGACAACGTGGCTACCCGTTTGTCTGGCTTGATAAAAGTCTAAACGCTCTAGTACGCGAATTACTTCTAGGCTTGATATTCTGGGCAACCTAGGCATAGCTAACCTCTATGCTAGTTACAAACCTGGGAGTGATTTCGTCGGGTAAAGGACACTCTTCGAGATAGAGCTTTGTAGCTTCTTTGAGATTGGCGATCGCTTGTTCTATGGTTTCGCCTTGGTCAATTGTGCCGACTTCTGGACATTCGGCAATGTACATATCTTCTTCTTTGTAAATGATGACTGTGAAGCTTTTAGTTTTCATTATATTTTTGCTTTCAGCATCAGAGGTTGCTTAGTTTCTATTTCCTAGTTTATCTTGGATGTAATTTTTTTGCAAGTACAGGGGAAGAGGCACGATCGCACTTTGTGACAAATTGGGATGTAAGGGCGATCGCCTTTCCATAAAAACAGTTTTTTGATTAGATAATCATCAGGTTAGCTTTAACAGTGAGAAATTTATCTATATAGCTTTGAGAGGAAATTTTGATTTTTTTTAGCTCCAATATTTTAATGCTTTATCGTATGCTTTCATTACTATTTCAGAATTGCTATGTAGCGAAAGATGCCGGGTCCGGGTATAGCACTCACATGAAAAAATATAATTGATTGAGTAGCCTTCTCGTAGGTCTTTCGCAATCCCTAATTTCCCACATTCAGGGCAGGTAGCCCAATAATGGTTCTCTGAGTGATATATAAAATCTCCTTCAACATGACCCGTGATATAGTAAAAAAGAACTGAGTATACCTCGGCACCCCCTGCAACAAAGGCATTTGAGTATGCCCAGTCTTCAGAAATAGGCCAAGCGAATCCACCCTGGTCTAAGTATACTCGGTCGCCAGTTTTATAAGCTAATTGTTCACATTTCCACTTTGCATCCTCTTCGCGTGCAATTTTTGCATTAGGCTTAATCTCGACCCATAAAGCTAAATCAACTATCCAAAAATCAGGTATATATTGCTTTCCATCTGGAAGCTCAAACATCTGTGGTTCGTACTCCCATTTCACTCCTAGCTCATCCCAGAAGACGGCCCATTGAGCCTCTAACTTAGATCTGAATGTCTCCCCGTTGTATCTAGTTCGTCTTGCTTCTATATCTCTAGCCATCTTGTATTCCCCTTCGTATTCTATAGGACTGCTATTTTCTATCCTGTCTCTATTGAACTAATTTCCCTAAAGAGAGGGTAGTTTTCCATACTACAATTAGTTTATAATTACCCAAGTTAGTTCAGTTAGCTTTACTCTATTGAGATGATAACATCTAAAATGACAATAATCGCAATCAGGTTTACCAGTACCTTATCGATCACAAATTAGACTATCACCACCTTTTGCATAGCACTCTTGTATCATTTTTTGCCTTTGGTTCTCAAATTGTTCAACCCTTTGCATTTCATCTTCAAATGTCCCAACTTGTGAATTTTCCAAGGAAATAATTCCCGAATCAATAGCCCCCCATCCAATAATTCCCATCAATATTATTCCCAATATAAAAACCAAACCAGCTCCTGAATCTTTGGGATCGTTTGAAATCATCCATAACATTAAGACTAAATGACCTAAAATACCTGATGATAAACTTCCATAAGGGACAAAAAGTAGGAAGAAGTTTAGAGCTATATAAGCTATGCAAACCTTTACTAGAACCTTATATTTTTTAGGCTGTTGAGATAATGGATCTGAATATTTTAAGGGATCTTTATTACTCATTAGGCAGTTGAGCAAGTAAAAAAATAAAAAAAATCCCAGTATTCCTACTATCATTCCGACTAAAATATACCCAGCCATTACATATTCTAAACCAGGAAAGCCTGAAAATATCCACTTACCAAGCGCTCTTTCCATAAGTATTTTTAATTGATGATTAGCATAAATTATTTCCTAAATGCTAAACTTTGTCAAGCCATATAAAGTCATATTTAGTAGGAACTTTCTCTTAATAACCAAGCCATAAAAAGTCACATTTAGGTGGTCAACTTTGAAAAAGTTATGCCTACTTAGGTTATAATTAGCTCAAACACTCGCATCTGACTAACCGATGGACGTTGAAGAAGCTTTAGAATTTGTAGACCATCTAGCTGTGACTACTACGGGAAAACATTTAGATAGTCTGCAAAAAGCTATATTACGTGGCACTTGGGAGAATCAGAAATATAAAGAAATTGCACAGGATCACAACCGTTCAGAGAAATACGTTAAAGAGGTTGGCTTTAAATTATGGAAACTTATGTCAGTTGCATTAGGCCAGGAACAAGTATCTAAAGCAAATTTTAGAGCAAAGCTCGAAAATTTACAAGTTTCCAATGTCTCACTCGTCGGGAATGGCTGTATTCATATTCGTAACATCTCCGCAGATACTTTTTACTCCCCAAAAGCCTCACAATCTGAACCGCAAGACAAGAATAAATTTAACAAAAAAACAAGCAATTCCGAACGGAAAATACATTTAGATTTAGCTGATGCACCAGAACCCAACCTATTCTATAACCGCACCCCCCAACTCTCCATCCTCGAAAACTGGATTTTAGGCCGCACCCGCCTCATCACCATTTTAGGCTTATCCGGTATTGGCAAAACCGCGCTTACTCTCCAACTAATCCCACAAATTCAACACGAATTCGATTACATCATCTGGCGAAGTCTCCGCAACTCTCCACCCCTGGCATCACTCCAAACCGACTTAATTAAATCCTGTAGGGGCGCTGTCCCCGTGCCCGCCCCCTATCCCGAAGAAAGGGCAACCACGGGGGGATTGCCCCTACTAGAATATTTACGATCGCACCGCTGTCTCATCATCCTCGATGATATCCAAACCATCTTCAGCAGCCAACAACTCGCAGGAAATTACCAACCTGGATATGAAAATTACGGCGCATTCTTTAAACAAATAGCAGAATCATCCCACAACAGTTGCTTAATCCTCCTGAGTTGGGAAAAACCCAGAGAAATCGCCACCTTAGAAAGCGAAAACCGCCCCTGCAAATCTCTGCAACTCAACGGTTTAGGGGCGGAAGCACAAGAAATATTCAAAGAAAAAGGTTTAGCAGAACCGGACAAATGGTCAGAACTAATCGATATTTACCGAGGCAATCCCCTATGGTTAAATATAGTTGCAACTATGATTCAAGACTTATTCAGCGGTAGCGTTTCCGAATTCCTCTCCTATGATACCCTATTCTTAGGTGACTTAGAATCTCTTCTGCACCAGCAGTGCGATCGCCTAACCGCATCCGAACAACAGGCTATGGGTTGGCTAGCAAGTACCCCCGAACCTGCCGACATCTCAAAAATACCAGAAAACCTGCAATTATCACCGCCCGAACTCTTGAAAGTTATGCAATCTTTAGGACGACGGTCATTAGTTGAAACAGTACAACAAAATGGGCGATCGCACTTTACGATCGCGCCAGTAATCAGAGAGTATATAACAAACAAAAAATGAAAATCGTCACCTGGAACGTCAACTCAATCCGCACCCGCATAGAACACGTTACTAGCTGGCTGCAAACAAACTCCCCAGACGTTCTCTGCCTCCAAGAAACCAAAGTCACAGACAAAGACTTCCCCCTAGAACCCTTCACCAACCTCGGCTATAACTGCTACATTTCCGGTCAAAAATCCTACAACGGTGTCGCCATTTTTAGCCGATCGCCCCTAACGCAAATCAGCAGCGGATTTGCCCCCCTTCTCGGCGACGAAACCACAGGTATTTTTGACGAACAAAAACGCCTAATAGCCGGGGTTATAGACGATATTTGCATTATTTGCGTATACGTTCCCAACGGTTCCGAAGTTGGCAGCGAGAAATATGAATACAAGCTAAAGTGGCTCAAACTGCTGCAAGAATACCTCAAAATAGCACTAGATAAATCCCCCAACTTGTGCATTTGTGGCGACTTCAACATCGTCCCGGACGATCGAGATATCCACAATCCCAAAGCCAATGCTAACTCCGTCGGCTTGTCTGTCGCCGAGCGCCTCGCACTAACAGAAATAATAGAATTAGGATTAAACGACCCCTTTCGCAAATTCACATCAGAAGGCGGCCATTATAGCTGGTGGGACTACCGCGCCGCCGCATTTCCCCGCAACAACGGCTGGAGAATCGACCACCATTATCTCAGCCCTCCCCTGTACGAACAAGCAAAAAACTGTACAATAGACATTGCTCCCAGAAAATTAATCAAACCCAGCGACCACGCCCCCGTAATTGTCGAAATTTGATTTATAAGTTATAAGGTTAATAACAATTGACATCTTGCCCCATTCTCCATAAGCCTTGGATGGGCGGGCAGGATGCCCACCCCACAGGAAAATTCAATCTTTGTGGAATAGGCATCTTGCCTGTTCTTGAGAAAAGTGCAATATGTAAGTAACAACCAACAACTAAAAATCATGTTCTTAGTAACCGGAGCAACAGGCGCACTAGGCCGCCGAATTGTACGAGAAATCCGACAGCAAGAAAAGCCTGTCCGCGCATTCGTTCGCCTCGCATCTCGCTACTCAGAACTAGAAAACCGAGGCGCCGAGATTTTTATCGGCGACTTAAAACAAGACAAAGATATTAAAAAAGCCTGCCAAGGAGTGCAGTACATCATCAGCAGCCACGGCACCGGCGGCGACGTTCAAGCAGTACACTACCGCGCTAACATAGAATTAATCGACTGCGCCAAAGAAGCCGGAGTGCAGCACTTTGTCTTTATTTCGGTACTGGGAGTCGATCGCGGATACGAAGATTCCGCAGTATTCAAAGCCAAGCGAGAAGTTGAAAAATACCTGCAAAACAGTGGCTTGAATTATACAATCTTGCGGCCTGCTGGTTTTGCTTCCAGCTTGTTACCACTAGCAGAAAGATTTCGAGAAACCGGACTTTACCTGCTGATTGGCGACGGCAAAAACCGCACCTCTGTTGTCAGTACCGACGACTTAGCAAAGATTGCCGCAGACTCGCCAACAGTCGAAGGTGCCCGCAACCAAATTCTGCGAGTCGGTGGCCCGGATGTGCTGACAAGAGACGACATTCCCCGCATTTTTGCACGCTTATTTAAGCGCGAACCGATAGTAATCAACCCGCCGCTGATGGTGTTTGACGGTTTGAGAAATGCCTTGGGTTTATTGAATCCTCAAGCTCAAAAAGACTTAGGAACTTTGCGGGTATTGCTGGGTAACGAGTATTTCTGCACTCCCGAAGAAGTGCAAAATTTGGAATCAATCTACGGGATGAGAATGGAATCCTTAGAAATGTTTCTGCGACGCAATTTGAGCGTTTAAAGTGCTAGTAATTCTCGTTACCAGGCTCTGCCTGGTAATGAAAATTCGGAGGCTCTGCCTCCAAATTGTTGTCTCATTTTAATGGAGGCAGAGCCTCCCGATATGCGTTCCCAGGCAGAGCCTGGGAACGAGCAAATGTAGCCCCAAATCGCAACGGGAAACCCGTTAAGCAGAAATATGTACGGGTTGAGCACCAATATAGCTCGTAACTGCGATCGGCGGAGAAGTCGGCTTAGCAATCAAATAACCTTGAACAAAAGTTGCTCCCCGTTCTCGTACCCACTCAAACTCCTCCAAAGTTTCCACACCTTCAGCAACAGTTTTAATTTCTAATTGAGCAGCAATTTCTAACATCTTTTCGGTAATGAGTGCCTTATAATAATCTTGATGGACGTTGCGAATCAATTGCATATCCAACTTAATAAAATCTGGACGCAGTTGGTGCATCAAATTTAAATTAGAAGAACCGCTGCCGAAATCGTCCAGGGCAATTAAAAATCCCGCCTCTCGGTAAAACCTCAGAATATTAATCAAGTGATCGACATCAGGAGGGTGCTGAGATTCTGCTACTTCAAAAACAATATTACTGTGAGGAATTCCCGCTTCATCAATAGCCTGTACAGTTCTTCGCAGACACGTAGCGGGATCGTAAACCGAAGTGGGAGAAAAATTAATAAAAAGTAGTTCTTTGATATCGTAAACATGGGCTTCGCGGATAGCGCGAGTCCGGGCTAAAACATCTAGTTGAAAAATCAGGCCTGCTGATTCTGCTTGGGCAAAAATCCGACCCGGATAAATTAAGTTTCCTTGCTCGTCAATTCCTCGGAGCAGGGCTTCGTGGGCAAAAATTTTAGAAGTATCTGAGGTATAAACAATGGGCTGAAAATGTGTAGTAATGCGTTCTTCGGACAATAAATCTAACAGCCAATCAGAGTTACTCAAATTAATAAAATAGTCTAAGGAAGTGCTGCGATAAAAATCGCTAAGTTTGGGCTGTTCAACTTCGCGCATCCACAAAACTTTTGTCTCTTTCAACTCTTGAGTTGTCAGCACCGATGATGCGAGGGCGTTAAACTTTTCTTTTGCTATTCCCTCAAGCATAATGTACAAACACTTGCTCTCTTCTAACAGCCGGAATTCAAATTCAGCCTTGGTTAGTGCAGAAATAACCTTGGTCAGCGTGTGCGATACTGGAAACCACAGGTATAAGCCTCCGCTGTTCTCTATTTTTGCGGTTACTGTTTCGCAGCGAGAGCAGGAGCCGAAGGCTTTGCCACTTCTTTGCATTGGAATCTCCTCCGGTTTCTGGGTGACTTTAGAACAATTAGCAATAAATTATTATTATAAGCTCATTCAGCTATTGATACATCTATCTCAAGATGTAAATCTTAAGGAACTTGTATTTAAGAATTATTGCAGTATTTATACTGACCTCCGGTTTCAAACCTTGGTCAAAGTTCTCAGTATTGAGCAAGTACCTGTGATCAAACACTGTCCTAAATAATCACAGAGGGAGAAGGCAAAGACTTGTTCACTACTCTCTACTGCTGCTCTGATTGTTTACGTTTTATTCTATAATTCCCTCTGCCAAAACAGTCGCTACAGTAGATTTTTTAGCAAAGGTAAATTAACAGGACAAGGAGCTAGACTAATTTACGGCCACCACAAATATAGACAGGCGGACGATCGCCCAAAACAAACTCACTTGCTGCGGAATATCCAATTTAATTTTATAATCGGGATGACAGGATTTGAATTAGGCTTTCTCGCTTATTTTACCACTTTCCGCCATCCTAGCTCATATCCTCGCTCAATCTAGGGAACCCGTTCTGCGTCTGAGCGAAAACTGAGTGACCTGCTGTATGGTGTACAGGATAAGCAGACTCAGTAAGATGGACAATTGAGCGAAAGATGAGCAAAAAATCTAACTCAGTCACGACAATCACCACCGCGGACTACCCTTCAAATGGACTTATTCGGGCAAAGCATTGAAGCAATAATCAATGGTAGGTTAACTCCCGCCTACCTCTACTATAGCAATCCTTGCAGGAGTCGTAAACTTTTTACCTCACCCCAACCCTCCTCTTATCAAGGGGAGGGAGTAAGAAATTCACAAATGATGCGAGGATTGCTATAGACTACTTATTGTTAGCAAACAACTAACAAACGCTAACAACTTCGGTTATGCTATCGTTAGCCACATCTCACCACACCCGACAATGGCATCAAAAGAAGATTTATTTGCCGAAGCCGCCAAACAGTGGGATTGAGAAAGGCTGTACCAAGCTTTTGCAGAAGCTAAACGGCAAATCTCTCCCCGATCGCGAAGGGGACTAACAGAAACAGAAAAACTCTACCTCAGAGGATGGCTTTCCGGTTGCAGTCCCGCCGAAATCGCTCGCCAACTGTTTCAGAGTTCCAAAAGTGCAGAGGTTTATTTATGTAAAACTTTATACCAATATGTTAAAAAACTCGCAGATCTACCTAACGAACCTGTAGGAAATTGGCGCAATATTTGCGATCGGCTACAGGAAGCCGGATAGAAAACTCAGTCTTCTCCTGAATTTAAAATAAATAATTCTGTACCGACAGAAGCATTAATTAATAAAGATAGTTAATATAGGTTGGCTTGAACAAAGTACCATATCGATGGATATCAACATTCAGTTAACATTCCCCTCAACTTCAGAAACTGCAAAAACAGAAGATTTGGATAAAAACGGTTAGATGGGCGATCGCACTTGGGGACAGAAAGGGCGATCGCCCCTCCACTGAGAGACAAAAATGTTAATAATCTTATAGCTGATAGTTTGAGAAGGAACTTTTTGATAAAATATCAAAATTAAAACTGCCTCACCCGCTTCGATTTTACCAAAAACAATCAAATTAGTCAAATTTATGTCTCGATTAAGTATCAGATCGAACAACAAAGCTCTGGGCTTTGTGCTGGGTTTATTAATTTTTGTCATTTTCATTCCCGGATGTTGGGCTTTAACAACTAATATTGCTCCCACAGCAGCACGGCAAGTAGATAACAAAGTAGCTGTGCGTGCAGATGTAAAAAATACGTCAAATTCTCGATCTTCTTTAGGAGTTGGGCTTAGTGGTATTGCTGACTACTCAACACAGTTACCCTTTTTAGATGCTTTCAAATCTTCTAGACAATGGATAACTCAATGTGTCAGCGGACAACCAAACTGTAAAGGTGAATGGGATACAGACGAGTATAATCTTTTAAACCTTGATGAAAATGGGTGGGTGAAGTCTCTCCCATCCCCCGAAGATGCTCCTAAATATACTAGGGTAAGTACGCTATTACTTAGGGAAATCCCCAATCGCTATCCTTCAGGGCAATATATTGTTACTTATGAGGGTGAAGGTGCGATCGAATATAGCTTTGATGCCAAAAAAGATGAGGCTGCGTCGAAACCCGGAAGGGATATCATTAATGTAGATGCCACACAAGGCGGAGGCATAATGATTATAATTACCGCTACCGATCCCAAGAAAACAGGGAACTATATCCGCAATATTAAAGTTGTCCGTTCCCAAGATGAACAGCTTTATCAAAGCGGTGAAATATTTAATCCGCTGTTTATAGACAAGATTAAAAAATTTAGAGTCTTGCGTTTTATGGACTGGATGGCGACAAATGGTTCTGAACAAAAAGACTGGTCAAACCGACCTAAACCCGAGAGTGTATCTTATGCTTACAGAGGAAATGTTCCCATAGAAGTTATGGTGAATTTATCTAATAAAGTCCAAGAAGAACCTTGGTTTAATATGCCGCATCAGGCTACGGATGAATATATGACTAACTTTGCTAAAATGGTAAAAGATAGTTTAGATCCAAAGCTGAAAGTTTATGTAGAGTATTCTAATGAGGTTTGGAATTGGTCATTTTCACAGTCGCATTATGCTTTAAAACAAGGTAAAGCCAGGTGGGGAGATAAAGGCGATGCTTTTATGCAATGGCACGGAATGCGTACTGCTCAAATGTGCGATATCTGGAAAAGCGTCTTTGGGGATCAAAAGAATCGAGTTGTATGCGTGTTAGGAACTCAAAGAGCTTGGAGAGAGTTAGGAAATTATGCTTTAGATTGTCCCTATTGGGTAGCTGAGGGCAATAAACCTTGTTATCAACACGGTATTGATGCCTATGCTATAGCTGGATATTTTAGTGGCAACTTGGGCGGGAAAGAAAGTGTCAGCACAGTCGAATCTTGGTTGAATGACGCAGATGGCGGATTTGGTAAAGCTTTTAAGCAATTAAAAGAGGGCGGGTTACTGCCGGGGTTCAAAGATAGTTTGCCCGATGTGGATAATGACTTTAAGTATTTCTTAGATGTGGCTCAAAAAAAAGGTCTCAAGTTATTTGTTTACGAGGGGGGTCAACATATTGTAGGTATTCAAGGAGTTGAGAATAACGAAAAACTGAGCAAGTTTTTTATGGAATTAAATAGGCGTCCAGAAATGTATGATATGTACACCCAATTACTGAATAGTTGGAAACAAGCTGGAGGCAGTCTTTTTATGCACTTTGTGGATGTGAGTTCATTTAGTAAGTGGGGAAGTTGGGGGGCTTTGGAGTATGTGGAACAAAAGGGTTCGCCTAAGTATGATGCTTTGATGGATTTTATTGATAAGAATCCTTGCTGGTGGGATGGCTGTGCTGTGGAGGGATGATGAGGAATTGGGTGCAATCAAGAATCGTTCGATCGCACTTCCTCAAACTCTTCAGCATCCCCCGGCAAACCCGAACCCTCGCTACTCCTCAACCGGGGCGATTCCCCATTACTCACACCGGCACCGTAACCCCCAGAATATCTGTCCTCCAAACCCGAATCCCTCAGCGAAAGCGCACTTCTTTGACTCGGTGACAATCTATCTGTTGAACGGCGATTTGTCCCAGAATTCGGCGGCTTCCGAGTTAAAGTTTTCCAAGCAGCCTTCATCCCACTCACCACGCTGCGAGTAGTTACCTGCACGTTTTGCGCCTGCTTTTTGGCGCTACCAATACTTCGATCGACCTGTTTGACAACCTCGCCCGCACTTTGTACTCCCTCGCTGACATCATCCGTCAACTCGCTAATTTCCAGCCCCGTCAACCGAATCGCCTCCAAAGTGGGCGGAAATTCGCGAGAAAGCGTGTCAGCGAGCTTTTCCACGCTGCGGGCCGCCCTGGCCAGCGCTTGCACAGCAGGTATTAAAGTCACTAAAACAGCAGTCAGGCTAACTGCCACTAGCAAAATCGAAAGTCCTAGCCAAAATATGGGATCACTCACTTGAATCTGGGATTTGGGGTTTGGGATTTCATGCCATTTAGCGGATGGGAGGGCGCGACGGGGGACTCACTTCAGCTTCAGATTCAGACAGGGTTTGGCGTTCCCGCTGAGTCGCTTCCAAACCGGCCGCGATCGCCTCTTTGAGTCTAATCAAAGTTTCGTCCCAATTTCGGATGGCAGTTTCAGAAAGTCGATCGGCCTGCAACTGCACGCTAGTCGATAAATCCTCCGCCAACTCCGGCAAAGCATCGGCCGATTTTTTCAATATCTGCCGCGTCTCCTTGCCCGGTCGCGGTGCCATCAGCAACCCAGTCACGGCCCCGATCGCAGAACCCACAAGCAAACCGCCAATAAATAATCCTGAACGTTTAGTTGACATTTTTATAACTTCTCTCCATACACCAATTTTAGGGGCGTTTGCCCGATCGCAGCCCTTTACAAAGGTAGAAATATTGTTGAAAACCCTAGGGAGTCAGCACAGGCGGCAATTTTAGGATAGCTTACCTCAAACGTCGATCGCGCCTGGACCAAAGCATCCGTCCCAAACCCAGCAATCCCAAAAGTTGCTGAACCTGTTGCAGTTGCAACTCTAGTTGTTGATAACGTAGTCGCAGTTGGTGGGTACCTTGCTGCCTTTTACCAAGGAAATCCGGCGACATACTGAGGACATTGCTGCTACAGCGTTCGATTGCTGCGATCCGAATTTCCAAACGTGCGATCGTCCGCCTGATTTTCCACACTTTCGCAGCGATATAAAAACAGACCACAGATATTAGTAGATTGATAATTACAACAGCATTCAGCATTTATTACCTATTTTCAACTACTAACATATTCCGCTTTTTGTGGCGAGCTAGAAGCAACTGCCCACCAGATATATTGTAGGGAGACAACATTGTTGTGTCCGGATCTATGTTTTAAGGACACAACAATGTTTTTTCCTGAACTATAGCAATCCTAAATCATTTGTGAATTTCTTACTCCCTCCCCTTAGTAAGGGGAGGGTTGGGGTGGGGTAAAAAATTTACAACTCATTTAAGATTGCTATAGCGGTTCTCAAAAAAGTGAGGTATGCCCTATGCCCTATGCCCTATGCCCTATGCCCTATGCCCTATGCCCTATGCCCTATGCCCAGTCGTACCTCATCTTTCTGAGAAAGGCTATATATGTGTCCCTATCCCTAAGCTGGATCTATTTTTAAGCCTGAGACATAGCAGGCAAACAAACCTTAGTACCGCCCAAACCGCAATAACCGTTCGGGTTTTTAGCAAGATACTGCTGATGATAGCTTTCTGCGTAATAAAACTCAGGAGCCTCAATAATTTCAGTAGTAATCTTGCCGTAACCGGCCGCCGTCAAAGCCTGCTGGTAAGCATCTCGCGAAGCTTCCGCTAGCTGCATTTGGGTAGCTGAATACGTGTAAATGCCCGATCGATACTGAGTACCAGAATCATTGCCCTGACGCATTCCTTGAGTAGGATTGTGACTTTCCCAAAAAACTTTTAGCAGCGTTTCGTAACTAATTACTTTCGGATCGAACACAACCAGAACTACTTCATTGTGTCCCGTCATCCCGCTGCAAACTTCGTTGTAAGTAGGATTCGGAGTAATCCCGGCCGCGTAGCCAACAGCAGTCGAAAAAACTCCATTTTGCTGCCAAAATTTGCGTTCCGCTCCCCAAAAACAGCCCAGGCCAAACAAGGCAGTCTCCATACCGTTTGGAAAGGGAGGTTTGAGCGGATTGCCGTTAACAAAGTGAGTTGCCGGTACCGACATCGACTCGGCCCGTCCCGGTAATGCCTCTTGGGGAGAGGGCAGGCTCGACTTTTTGCCAAATCCAAATAGCACCATAAGTTTGTAAGGGGATCTCTGATAAACGTCTTTACCTTACTTAATAATATCAGATCTACACTAAAAATAGTCGCCCTCTTGAAAGTAGAAGGTAAAAACCAGAAGGCCGATTTTTTTTACGGAGGCTTTTTGGTGATACTGCTCACTGCAAACGCAGTTTTAAATCACATTAGGCCGCTGCTCGCTGTCACCAAACCATACCTAAAATATCACCTATTGTTGAGGTGTAAATCACGCGGATTTTAGGCAAAACAGCCGATTATTAAAAGTATGGTGTTGTAGTAGTTATTCAATACCAGTTATTGGGAGTGTGTAGAAATGGCTGCTAAACCTTGCAGTGAACCCTTAAAATCCAATCCGTTTATTACTTACCGCGACCCGATTACAGGTAAATGGATTGTTGTGAATCAGAATTTGCCAAAAACAGCAGAACAAGCACAGCTAGCAGCAGCTTGAGTTATCCTATTAATTTTACCTGAATAATTAACCCTTCTTTCCAACCTCATGACTTACGCAAAAAGTTATTTGACGCGCTAATTATATTCGTAAGGTGCTTAGGCTTCACCTACCTAAGCACCTTACTTTGAAACATTTTTCATCTCTTTTTGCAGTTCCAAATACCGATAGAGATATTCCGAAACTATCCCGTGCAAAAACAAGTCGCGTGCCGCATTAAACGGACTGTTTGGCGCTAGCGGATGGCGGTTAACAATTACATGATTCCAGTCGCAATTTCCGGTAATCTCGCTGACATACAGTCCGAAGTTTTCATCTAACTGAAGCGACATCACTGCTCGCGCAAATTCGTCGCTAGTCAAACACAGAGAATAAAATACTTTAAACAATTCGATCGCAGATTCTAAATCCAGAATTTTTAACCATCTGCGTTTTTCAAAATCTATGGCAACTTCTACTGGTTGAATGCTATCATAGTTTATTCCCCGTTTTTTGACGACTTGCAACCAGTTAGGATTTGTCAGCATTGCCTGGTTGTAATCCCAGACAAAGTTATAGAGAATTAAGTCATGTTCGAGAAACGCATTGTCAGCTAAATCGCTAACAGTGCGCGGATAAAGCTTTGACTTTTCTATCTGGGTGTCGGGGCCGTTGTCTATCAAGAAGTTGATAATGTTGGAGCCGATGCAGATGTGTCTCACAATTAAATAACAAGCTTCTGGCGAGACAAAGTTATTTAGGAAAAATGCAGCCGATTTGTGCATTAAAGTGTAAGCGCGAAATTGAAAGGGCAATAAGCGCTTTGTTGTCATAATTACCGCCAGCAATACGTTAGCAATTACTTTGATCGGGATGAGTAAATAATTGCGAGTCCAGTTTTGCAAATCCCGTATCATGTATGCTTTTGCCACTAAATCGACGGGAATAGATCGATCGCAAAACAGCACATCCCAAACATTCGGATCTCGGCGGTTATAGGGTTTGGTAGCGTAAGGGATTTTTCGCTCATCTGGGAGATTTTCGGTATCTTGTTTTTGCAGCTTTTGCATTAGCGAATTTCCTCCAATTGCAGCAAATATAAACGAGCAGTAACGCGAGCGGTTTTGACAATGCGGCGGGCAATATCATCTGTCATCCATTCGGCATTAATCAAATTTTCCAGTTTGGCTAAATGCGACTCGTCATTAGCTCCGTGATAAGCTAAAAACGATACTTGTTCTGATTGCAAACCGAGAGTTTCTTGAATTTGTTTTGCCCACTTTCCCGCCAACCGATTGCCCAATCCTTCGATAATAAACATACTACCAATTAAATCAACCGGATTGTCCCGCGATGCTTGGTGGAAGATAAAAGCTGATAGCGCTTCGCTGCCAATATTCTTATCATATTCCACAATTTTTGCCAATTCACCGCCCACAGAAACATAATTTTGTTCTAGCATTTGATAGTCGCGGTGTTCGTCTTGAGCGTGGCCGATAAAAGTCGATCGCAGGCGAAAGTCACTCATGTTAGAAGCAGCGCGAGCAATCCAGCGAGCTCCCTCTACAACTTGCGGCCGGAGATTGCACAGCAAAGCTTGATAATCTTCTATTGTAAACTCTCCTCGGTACAATTTGCGGACAATCGGAACAGAACGAATTTCGCGATCGAACTTCAGCCAAATCCATGCTAACTCCCGCAACAAATAAGCTTGTGGAGAGTTGGGGTGTGCCGGTTTAACGTTTTCTAGAGGCGAAGTTTCGGGAACATCCCGAAAGTTAGAAATTTGAGAAATCATAGGCTTATGGGTATTTGTCACAGCAGTTAACATCATGTAGGCGGTTGTAAATCGCCCGCTTTCAGGCACAAAGCAAAAGATTTTTTGCCCGGGCTGCAACTTACCAGAATTGAACAATTCCTCTAACATTAAATAAATCGAGGCGCAGCCTGTATTTCCCCGTGTGTATAAGTTGGTAAACCATTTTTCTTCAGGAATCATGCAGCCTGCTTGTTCCAGAAGTTCTACAATTTGCCCCCGGAAAAAGTGAGACGAATAGTGGCACAGCAGCCAGTCGATTTCTTGCGGACAAACTCTCCCGGCTTTAATCAACCGCAGCCAACCTTCAACGCCTAATTTCATTACATTTTCCAGCAATCGAATATTTTGCCGCAAGTCAAAAGCTCCTGCTGTGGCTGCATCGAGGTAGGAGGAATAATCCAACCAGCTTTTAGTTGATGTTTCGTTGGCTAATCCTGAATACATACAAACAGGATAGGCGTTGGCGTGGGAAACGAGTTCAATCCATTCTATTTTTAAACTAATTCCTGTTGCGCTGGGATGGTTTTGGAGCAACAATGATCCTGCACCGTCGGAGAGCATCCAGCGCAGAAATTCTGTATCGAAAGGCAGGGGTTTTCCCGCTTGCACCGAAGTCTCTGCTTCAAATTTGGTGTTTTTGAACAGGCGCGAGGGAAATTCGGAAGCGACGGCAATTGCTGTTTGTTTTTTGCCGAGTTCGATTTGAGATGCGGCGTAATTTAAAGCACTAACTCCGGCACAGCAAACTCCTTGAGTTGACACTATTTCTAGGGGAGATAATTCGGAAAGTTCCCCATGTACTGTGCTGGCAAATCCCGGTACTAATAAATCTGGTAAAGTGGTAGCGCAGGCTAATAAGTCGATCGCCCCTGGTTCCAGATTTGACTGAGAAATCGCGTCACGGACGGCAAACGCTGCCATTTGGCTGTTAGAATATAGTGTTTGCTGCTGTTTGTCGATCGCGTAGTAGCGCTGTTGAATGCCGTTGCTGTTGAGAATCCGCTGCCTGACTCTCGAAGGGCGCGAGGCAACTTTGCCGAGATATTCTTCCATCTCATCATTATTAATTGGTTCTCCCGGCAAAAATTTTCCCATCCGATTGATATAAGCACTGTACATGGCGTAAACCTCCAAAGTTGCTAATTTAGTCGGGTTCGTTGGTTTGTTAAATCAAGCCAGAAAATATCTAAAATTGATTGTGGTTTGTGAAGCAGTGAACTTGCAAGGAGCAAGCAACTATCTTGTAGAGTCGCCGGAAATCAGGCAAGTTGAGCAACAGCGGCAACAAGTAACCTGAAGCGGGGTGAAGTTTTATGTAATTGAGCCAATATGTAACTAGAGTTCCTTCGCAGCTTCCCGACTGAAATGGATATTGCAAAACTAGATACTTGGTATTCTCCTTCTCAACGCCGCACGGCTGTTTCGCTGTTGATGAAACGAGTAGGCGTAACTCGCACTAGGGCTGAATGCTTTATCAGGCTTTGGGTTTACTTATCGGTGAAACAGCTTCAGGAAAGCCAGCCCCGTCTCAAACCACCGCTGGCGAAACTGGAAGTGCCAGCAACAGAAGTGCAGTGTACTCACCGGGAAGCCGCCGAACTATTTTACTGCGATTCCGATCGCGGGAGCGATCGCGCCGCCGGAATGATGTTAGATAAATTAGCAGCACTCGGATTAATCGCAAAACACTTTGATGGTAACGCTACGGCAATTCAAATTCAACCAGTTTCAGAAATTTTAGAAACCGCCGAACCTCAAAAGCCCGTACAACTTCAATTAGATGATTTCAACCCTCGGTGCGACGCGATTCCCGTTGCCAATTTATTAGCCACCAATTACAACTGGATGAACCGCAACACTAACGCCGTTCCCCACAAAATTGCTAAAATTCTCCGGCTTTTTGCCAGTCAATACTCAAAGGGAATGCGAGTTTTGCGCCGCTCAGATAATCTCAATCCAGTCGGATTTTACTTACTTTACCCCACAGCTAGCGAATCAGAAGTTAATTTTTTTAATGCTGCTAGTAAAGGGCTTCATTTAAGTTCTATTTCCGATATCGATCCTTTCAATATGGCCCTACCAGGAGATATAAATTGCCAGTCAGTATTTGTCCGCAGTTGGATGATCGATCCGCAGTATTTGTCAGAATACCGCATTGCTTTTCTCGAAGACGCACAAAAAGTTTTAGGCGAAATGCAAACAGATTTTCCCAATCTTTGCGACTTGTACACCCTGATGATTCACCCCATGTACGAAAAACAGTCCCTGGCTTTGGGATTTCAGAAGACTAGCAGCGATAGTCAATTATCTGTTTATTGGATGTATCTAGCATTGGATAGATTTTTAGCATTAAATATCAAAGAAGCGTTGCTCAAACTGTAATAGACATCTGGTAAATAGCCAGCCAAGGGCACGCAGGATGCCTACACCACAAGAGTTTTACTCGTTACTCGTTACCAGGCTCTGCCTGATAACGGAGATCCACAGGCTCTGCCTCCAATTTTCGCAAGCGAGGCAGAGCCTCTGTACATCGGTTCCCAGGCAGAGCCTGGGCAACCAGTTAATCGCCGAATCATCTTGTCTATAAAACTTCTCGTCCCAAATAGGTTTGTAAGGCTTCCGGCACTTTTACAGTTCCGTCGGGCTGCTGGTAATTCTCCAAAATAGCTGCCATTGTGCGGCCCACAGCTAAACCGGAACCGTTGAGGGCATGAACGAATTGAGTGCCTTTTTTACCCGCTTCTTTAAAGCGAATATTTGCCCGCCGTGCCTGAAAATCTGCGACGTTGGAACAACTGGAAATCTCGCGGTATTTGCCCGCAGATGGCAGCCACACCTCTAAATCGTAGGTTTTGGCGGCCGCGAAACCTAAGTCGCCGGTACACAGTGCGATCGCCCGATAAGGCAATTTCAGCGCCTGTAAAACTCCCTCAGCATCCTGCACTAACTTTTCGTGCTCTGCCTCGGAGGTACTCGGATGCACGAGTTTTACCAATTCAACTTTATTAAATTGGTGCAATCGAATTAATCCCCGCGTATCTTTGCCGTAACTGCCAGCTTCGCGCCGAAAGCAAGGAGTATAAGAACAGTGATAAATTGGCAACTGTTCTGCTGTCAAAATTTCACCTCTGTACAAATTGACAACCGGAACTTCGGAAGTAGGAATTAACCACAAATCATCTTGGTCGCACTTGAAACTTTCTTCAGCAAATTTGGGTAATTGACCCGTAGCGGTGAGGGATTCAGTGTTAACTAAAAATGGGGGAATTACTTCTACATAACCGGCTTTTGTGTGGCGGTCGAGCATGAATTGAATAATCGCTCTTTCCAGGGCTGCACCAGCTCCAATTAAGCTCACAAAGCGGGGCTGAGCAATTTTTACTGCCCGCTCAAAGTTGATAATTCCTAATTTTTCGCCGATTTCCCAGTGCGGTAAAATACCGGAATTGTGGGGAATGTATTCGTCTCCCCAGCGCCGGATTTCGACGTTTTCTTCTTCATTTTTGCCGATCGGCGTTGAGGAAGCGGGCAAGTTTGGCAGCGGTAGCAATAAAGCTTCTATTTGAGCTTTTAGCTCTTTTTCCTGTGCTTGCAGTTCGTTCGACTCGGTGCCGACTGCGTTGCCTTCTGCTTGCAATTCTTGAATTTCGGGAGATTCGAGGGGTAAACCCGATTTTCTTTTTTGACCGATGAGTTTGGCAATTTCGTTGCTGCGGGCTTGTAGTTGCGATCGCTTGCCTTCCAACTCCCGCTGCTGTTTGTCTAAGAGCAAAATCGGCTCGATTTCATAGTTACCTCCGCGCAGGTTGAGGCTTTCTTGCACGGCTTGCGGGTTTTCTCGGATTAATTTGAGGTCTAGCACAGATTTATTCTAAATCTTAAATTTTAGAGCGGCTGGGACACAAGGAGATGATATAAAAGCTTTGTTAATCATTGGCATATTAAATCATAATTTATTCTGACTTAAAATCCTCGTTGGGTGTCACCCCTGGAGGGTGACACCCCACAAAGGTATGTTATAGTTGCAAATATTAGTAGATGCACCCTGATAATTTTCTACCCCAGCCAGCGATGGTAGGGGTTTTTTGTTGTGTGGCATGGAATTCAAGCCCTGGATGCACTATTAGTCTAAAAAAACCCGGTTTCTCGCGATTATCGTCTCAAATGAGGCAATTACGTCAAGAAACTGGGTTTTTGCGTCGAGGACTAGGTTACTCAAATATCTTTCCGGTTAAAAGTTAAAGCCAGTGCGAAGCAACCAAACCCATTGAGTGTCGTTGCGGCTGTCATTCTCAGGATTAACAACGACCCAAACACCAGGGGTGATGGAAATGTTGTCGTTGACCTGAAAGCGATAGAAGGCTTCAATGTGATAGGAAGTATCTCGCTCGCGGCGCACATTACTGCTCGTCACGCGACCTGGCAAACCCACCAAAATCCCCGGTAGGTTGCCTTCACCTCCCACATCTGGGAAACTTACTCCGATCGCTGCATACACAATATCGGCGCGATCGTCCCCGTCAACATTTAGCAAAACCACGCCACCTCTACCATCAGAAACGCTGCTAACACCGGAATTTTCGGCATTGGCGCGAGTATAAACGCCCCAACCGTGAACTTGCAACCGGGGAGCAAGGCGGTAGAATCCTTGTACGCCAACAGAATCGCTGGATGTAGCAATATTGTCCCCAAACGGTCGCGCAGCCAGAAAACTGCCCGTACCGCCTGTGAGATCAGCTTTACCGCTTGGTGCAAAGGTACGAGAATAGGCTACGCCAATTGCTCCGCGATCGCCCCGGTAGGCAAGCTGAACCAGAGCATTGTAGGAACCGTTGAATAAACCGTTACTTTGCTGCGAGAGATTGGGATTTCCGGCGACATAGCCCACAGTCAGGGTGAGGTTTTTGACGATCGTCCAGTTGACAGCAGCACCGCCACCTCCCCGGCGGTAGAGGGGATTGTATTGTCCGAACTTTGAGGGAATTCCCTCACTATCGCTGGCGATGGTTGGAGGAGTCAGCAAATCCGTAATATCGGGATACCCGACACCTGTCGGGCCGACGGTCAGCGCCAGATTAGAGGTCAGCGGGGTGACATACAATACGTGAGGGACGGTGATTGTGTTATCGACATTGCCATCAAAGTTCAAGGCCGTCATATTTGTACCCGTCTCATCGGCAATCCTGCCCAAGTTGCCGAATTCCAAACGGGTTCTCAGCATATCGCGACCGGTGAAACTGGTTTCAAAATTTAATCGCCCCCGGTTGGCAACAATAGTGTTGGTGCGATCGCGCGAATCCCCCACACTGTTACCCGAGGTATCTGTTACCACCACGATAATTTCCGCATTCAGCTTCGTCGTAGTCGAGAACTGATTCGCTTCGAGTTCTGCTGTGCGTGCATCGAGAGTATCGACTCGACCCCGCAACACCGATAATTCAGTGGCAAATTCTGCTTGCAGCTTTTGGACGATCGCTAAATCTTCCCGAGTAATCTGGTTGGTTGTTCCTGCGGCAATTAGTTCGCTGACTCGATCGAGACAGCTATTCAATCCTGCTGCAAATTCGTACCGCGTCAGCGCCCGGTTTCCTCTGTAAGTTCCGTCGGGATAACCGGCAATGCAGCCGTAGCGTTCTACTAGAGATTGCAGCGCCTGAAACGCCCAGTCAGTTGGTTTTACATCCGAGAGTTGAGAGACAGAATTTACCTGCGCGAAGGGGTCTTCTGCCAAGGTATTTAACGGTTCAGGAGCAACTAATCTATCAATTGGTGCAGCAAAAGTTGGGAACGATGTTAGTAGAAATAGAGCAGGTGAACCCAGGATAAAAGCAGTAATCAGGTGAGAAAAATGCTGGATGTGCATAGGATAAAGCTCCGCATAAGGAACCGATACACCGAATTAGCAAGACCTTTACGCTGCACTTGAACCGGTGCGAACTTTGTCAATCGTCACTGCGATAATTATCACCAGACCTTTGACAACTAACTGCCAGAAGAAAGACACGTTCATGAGAGTTAGTCCATTATTGAGCAGGGCAATAATTAAAGCCCCCAGCAAAGTACCCCAAATAGTGCCAATTCCACCTGTGAAACTGGTTCCTCCCAAAATTACAGCAGCGATCGCATCTAATTCGTAGCCTTGCCCCAACATCCCCGTCGCACTGTAGAGGCGCGAGGCGCTCATAATTCCACCTAAACCAGAAAGCATCCCGCTAACACCGTAAACAAACAACAGCACCCGACTCACCTTAATACCTGTCAATCGTGCTGCCCGAATGTTGCCTCCCACGGCATAAATATGCCTCCCTAGAACAGTCCGCCGCAAGACAAACCAACTCGCTAAAACTGCGAGAAAAGCGATAATAACTAACCAGGGAATTGGGCCAACATAGCTGTTACCTATCCAAGCGAAATTCAGATTTCTATTGATAACTGTAGTGCCGTTAGCTACTAAATAAGCAACTCCCCGCAAAGCAGTGTAAGAACCGAGGGTTACGATGAACGGAGGCAAACCCAAATAGGCAATTAGCGAGCCGTTAAGCAATCCCAAAAAGATTCCCGCTATTAACGCAGCCGGTACGGCAAACCAACCGAGACCTGGAACTAAGGAAACCAGCACCCCGACAACTGCAGTCACGCCCAAAATTGACCCGACAGAAAGGTCAATTCCGCCTGTCAAAATCACAAAAGTCATGCCGGTAGCTAGGACAATATTGATCGATGCTTGCCGGATGACATTGATCAAATTTCCAACTGAAAGAAAGTTGGGCGTTACCAAGGAAAAAATTATACAGATCCCAACCAAAATCGGCAGGATGCCGGCTACTTGGATAAAATTTCTCCAAGCTTGAGCTTTACTGGCTTTTTGGCGATCGCTTGATTGATTTCTAGTGCTTTTTACTTCTGTTTGACTCATGATTTTTTTACCTCTGTTGCCCCGGTGGCATAAGCCATAATGTTCTCTTGCGTAATTGCTTCCCCAGTCGATCCGCCTACTTCACCGACGAGGCTTCCTGCTCGCATCACTAAGACGCGATCGCTCATTCCCACAATTTCCGGCAACTCGCTGGAAATCATTAAAATACCTACACCCTTGGCTGCCAAATCGCTAATAATTCGATAAATTTCGCTTTTGGCGCCAATGTCCACACCTCGCGTTGGCTCATCTAGCAAAAGTACCTTTGGATTAATGGCTAACCAACGTGCTAGTAATAACTTCTGCTGATTTCCCCCAGATAAATCCATTGCCCTGATGCTGGGACTGGCAAGACGAATGCCTAAGTCTTTAATGGCATCAGTCACAACTCTGGCCAGGTTTTTGGAATTGATTATGCCAGCTTTTGTCTCTCGATCCAAAATATTTAGCGTGATATTTTCACCCGAACTCATGTCTAGAAATAAACCTAGATTTTTGCGGTCTTCGGGTACATAGGCAATTCCTGCTTCAATGGCATCATCTGGGCTCAAGATGTTTAATGAAGGTCGCTCTTTGATATCTTCGGGTACATAGGCAATTCCTGATTCAATTGCATTGGTTGGTTCAGAAATATTGAGATTACGGCCTTCCAGTTTGATTTCACCGCTTGTCTTTCGATCGGCACCAAAAATCAGGCGAGCAAGTTCTGTTCTGCCCGCGCCAACTAAACCCGCTAAACCCACAATTTCGCCTGCATGAAGTTGAAAAGTGGCCGGCTTTACTTTGCGGCCGTCGCTTAAATTTGTTACCTCTAGAACAACTGAACCCAGAGTTGTTTGACGCTTGTGTTCGTATAAATCCTGTAAAGAACGACCCACCATCATTTCCACCAGGCGATCGGCAGAAATTTCGTGCTTTTCCAGAGAGCCAATATACCCGCCATCTCGGATGACGCTCACGCGATCGGCAAGAGCATAAATCTCTTCCATCCGGTGGCTGATGTAAATAATAGCAATGCCTTCATTCCGCAAGCGGCGAACCACTTCAAAAAGCTTCTCTGTTTCGCGGTCTGAAAGCGCCGCTGTCGGCTCGTCCATCACTAAAATTCGGCTCTGATCTTTGAGGGCCCTAGCTATTTCCACTTGTTGCTGTTCGGCAATGGAAAGTGTGGAAACTAGGTCTCCAGCATCAAAACTTGCGTCGAGGTTTGTTAATACCTCAGCGGCCCTACGTCGCATTCCATCTTGATCAATGAGAGTACCTCCTTTGGTAAGCTCACTACCCATAAAAATGTTTTCAGCAACTGTTAGATTCGGGGCGAGATTCAGCTCTTGATAAATAATGGCTATGCCCAAATCTCTAGCTTGACGGGGGTCTGTCATTTTCACAGCTTGACCGTCTATTTTGATTTCGCCTGCATCGGCTATGTAGGCTCCCGCCAGAATTTTCATCAGCGTACTTTTTCCCGCACCGTTTTCCCCCATGAGGGCGTGGACTTCGCCCGGGTAAACGGTGATATTTACATCGTGCAAGGCTGTAAAACCGTGAAAGGTTTTTGTAATACCTTGCATTTCGAGTACGGGCTTGGTTTTAATTGAATTTTGAGTGCTATTTACCATCGCAAATACCGTAGGAAAATCTGCTTGACTATTAAACTTAGATCCCCCCTAGCCCCCCTTAAGAAGGGGGGACAAGATTCTTCTCAAAGTCAACCCCTACTCCCCTTCTTAAGGGGGATTTAGGGGGATCTAGACTCGGGTAAAAACGTGATTTCTCAAGGGTTTAGTCTTAAGTTGACCTCTCTGGTCACTCACTTGTCCAGCCTTTATGTTGATTGACGTTTTCGCGAGTAATCAGCGCGACTGGAATCAGAATGTTTGGATTGGCTGGCTTTTTTCCTTTCAGAATGTCGTTCCCGACTTCAACGGCTTTGGCTGCCATGCGAAATGGATCTTGAGCTGCTGTAGCCACAAATAAACTGTTGTTCTGCTTGAGCGCATCTAAAGCTTCAGGTGCACCATCGACTCCCACAATGAAGAACTCGCTCCTTTGTGCTTGCTTGGCTGCTAATTCTGCACCAATGGCACAGGGGTCATTAATTGCAAAAACAGCATCAATTTTTGGGAAGGAAGTAAGCAAATCGCTCATCACTCTTAACCCGCCATCGCGACTACCTTCTGCGTTCTGATCTTTGGAAAGAACTTTGAGATCGGGATATTTGGAGAAGACACTCTGGCAACCCTGAACTCGCTCGACCACTGAAGCGACGGGAGGCCCATTGATAATCACAACGCTGCCTTTTCCTTTCAAGCGATCGGCTATATATTGACAGCTTACTTCGCCAGCTTGCACGTTATTTGAAGTAACTGTGGCATCAACGCCTCCCTCGGCGGCGGTATCAACTGCAATTATCGGAATTCCGGCTTGCTTGGCTTTTTCGACAGCGGGTGCAATGCCTTTGGTGTCAGCAGCATTGAGTACAATCATGCTGACATTAGAGGCAATAAAGTTTTCGATTTGATTAAATTGCTGATTTAAATCGTCGCCGCTGGAAACGAGAGTTGTCCTCACGTTTGCACCGCCGATTTTCTTGGCTTCGGCCTCAGCGCCTTTGCCAACTTGTACGAAGAATGGATTACCGAGGTCGCGGACTGCTACAGCAACTGATGAAAGTTCGGAGTTGCTTGGCTGTGTGCTGTTTTGAGCGTTCTGGGAAGCTGCGGTGCAACTTGCCAGAGTGCTGCTGAGTAGACTAAAAAGACTGAGTGCGATGGTTACTCGTTTCACCTCAAACTCCAATGAATGGTCGTTTGGAGAGAGTTGCTTGCAAATATGACGTTGCCAACCTAACATTAGCTTTTGTCAGGTTTCAGCTCGAATACCTAATGTTTTAGGTTACAGGATTTTCCCCGTACATGATTGTACGATACCTTGTTTCTTTTCGCCTCGTAAAATTTTCTCTATCGGCTCGCTAGACTGCTTGTGCGAACAGAAGAAATACGAATATAAATCTCTGTCATCGCTGCAAATAAAATCAACGATGCTTGAATGTATTAAATGCTTGATGAGCATTCCTTTTTTCAATCTTCAAGAAAACTTTTAAGAGACTATTTTAGACAAAATATTTCACAAGTTGCTTTTAAAATCCGAGCGAGTCATATTTAATTTAGCTCTCTATCTTGGTTTATCCTAACAGTTAAACAGGCGCTTAATATCTATCTTTGGATAGACAATACTTCTACCAAAAACTAAATATCCGATCGCCTATATCGGCACTGATAATAATAACCCGCATTCTGGTCTGATTCCGCCAACTCAATAATTCTTAAAGTTTGCTCGGTGCAGGAGATTGTAAAAATTCATTAAGTTTAGAGTCCATTAGGGTCGATTATAGTAAACTGTAATTGCCCTTTTCCGCAAAGTCATTTTACTGCAATAATTGTCCGCGCTATCTATGCGTAAATCTGAGATGCGATCGACAAATTGCCTATTCTGCTTCTTAGAAATATTTTCCAGTGAAGGCGGGATTCAGTCCTACGTTCGAGACATCCTGAAAGCTTACGTGTCAATAACCGCAGCGGCAAACTCTCCGCTGCCAGCTCAAGTTTTGCTGTTGCGAGATTCTCCAGACTGCAAGAATCCTTACGAGTCAAACAATATTAAATTTTATTACCTCAAAACCGATCGTCCTTGGTTGGGTCGTCTTAAGTTTGCTACAATATTGCTAAGTTGCTTGGTGCAAAAACGACCGCAGCGAGTTTTTTGCGGTCACATCAACCTCGCACCGCTTATTCAAACTTTGTGCCGGCCGCTGGGAATTCCCTATACAATTTTAACTTACGGCAAGGAAGTGTGGGAACCGCTGGCTCCGAAATATCAAACAGCAATGAGACAAGCGGACAGCATTTGGACGATTAGCAGGTACACGCGCGATCGCACTTGCCAAATTAACAACTTAAATCCCGAAAAATTCCAAATAGTGCCTTGTACGGTAGATGGGAATATATTTACGATCGGCCCAAAATCGCAACATTTATTAAAACAATATAATCTCATTAATGCTAAAATATTGATAACAGTGGCAAGATTGCGATCGACTGATATTTACAAAGGCGTCGATGTCACAATTCAAGCTTTGCCGCAAATCGCAAAAACGTTTCCCAATGTGAAATACTTAGTTATTGGCAGAGGAGACGATCGATCGAGGTTAGCCCAAATCGCGGCAGATTTGGGAGTTGCTGAAAGAGTAATATTTGCCGGTTTTGTACCGACAGAAAATTTAGCAGCACATTATCGGCTTGCGGATGCTTGCGTGATGCCTTCCCAGGAAGGATTTGGCATAGTTTATTTAGAAGCGCTGGCTTGCGGAGTACCAGCGATCGCAGGAGATGCGGACGGATCGGCAGATCCGCTGCAAGATGGTAAACTGGGATGGCGAGTTCCTCACCGAGATTCCGCAGCAGTAGCGGTTGCTTGTATCGAAATGCTGAAGGGAAAGGATAAAAGGTGCGATCGCCACTGGTTGAGGGAACACACTCTCGCAAGATTTAGTTTTGAATCCCTTTGTCAATCCTTAGAAGGAATTTTTCAACCCTCTGAGTCAGATTAACTTATGCCGTAGAGAGCGGTCTCTCCGTGTACAATGGGAAAATTAACTCGATCGACCGCCTGAATTTCTGAGTAGGATAGAGTTAGGCCTACCTGCAAAGACACCCAAGGAGACCACCGTGAACCAAGGCACCCCCAAAATATCTTTCAAGCTACCCCGTATTAGTAATTGGCTGATACTGCTGGGCATCGCGTATTTGTTGGTGTCTATTGGTTTGGGTTGGATAGTTAAATCAGTGTTGATTTTAGTAGCTTTTTTGTTGCTGACGCCTGTGGTCGCATTTGTCGCGCTTCAGTGGTGGCTGAAACGCAATTTAATTGAGGACAATTGTCCAGTTTGTCAATACGAATTTACAGCTTTAAATCAAACTCAGTTTCAGTGTGCCAACTGCGGCGAACCTCTGAAAATAGAGGAAGGTCATTTTAGTCGCTTGACACCGCCCGGTACGATCGATGTTACCGCAGTAGAAGTATCATCGGTTCAACAGTTGGAAGAATAGTTAGTTGTTATTGGTTATTGGTTATTTGTTACTTGTCAGTAGTTTTTGGTTGTTAGTTGTTAAGTTCTTAGTTGTTGGCTCTAATAACCAATAACCAATAACCAATAACTAACAACCAATTCCCAAAATTACTTTTCTAGACGTACTGCATACCACTGCAAAAATTTTCCAGGCCCGACATCTAATTCACAATAAGTATCAATCAAATACTTGGCTTGAGCTTCCACGCCAGATATTTTATCCACGTCCTGCGGCAAATCTTCGTGTTCCTCAGTTAACACGGCTTTCAGCTTTTCTAACAGTTCCGCCGCAGTCAAAAACTGCTCTGACTGGTTTGTTTCTAACACCACAAAGGTGTCTTCGTCATACAGTGACATAGTTTCAAAGATTGAGGTTAATTATTTCTAAAGTTTCGTACACTTAAGCGATCGAAAGTATAAACTCTTAATTACAATTTTTCAGCCCCGGCTCGATCGTGTTACAATTGAACAACATCAGAATTCCTAGCGGATTACCGTTATTAACTTACTTGTTAACTTATTTGTTAACCGAGTTGTCAACAGATCCGACACAGCATTTCTGAGGAGATTTGTCAAGTGCAAATTTGTCAAGTGTCAAATTGTCAAGAAATCTTCGATCGGCTGTATCTAATTATAACTGGCACTATACATTCCCATGATCACATCTTCCACTTCAACCCCTGCCGCGCGCAAGCCCTCTAAATCAGAAGGTCTGAAAGAACGCAGCAACTATTTACGAGAACCAGTTGCGACTGAACTGTTACAAGAAACTACCCACTTCACCGAAGAGGGGATTCAGATTCTCAAATTTCACGGCTCGTACCAGCAAGACAACCGCGACAATCGAGTTAAAGGACAAGAAAAAGACTATCAGTTCATGCTCCGCACCCGCAATCCCGGCGGGTTCACTCCGCCGCAATTATATCTAGCCTTAGACAAGCTATCTGAAGAATACGGCAACCACACGCTCCGCGTCACAACGCGCCAAGGTTTCCAACTTCACGGGGTGTTGAAAAAAAATCTTAAAGCAGTGTTTTCCTCAATTATTAAAAATATGGGGTCAACCTTGGGAGCTTGCGGCGACTTGAACCGCAACGTCATGGCGCCTCCAGCACCGTACAAAAATCGCCCAGAATACCAGTATGCGCTGCAATACGCCAACAATGTCGCCGATTTGCTGACACCGCAAACCGGTGCTTATTACGAAATTTGGCTGGACGGAGAAAAAGCTGTTTCGGCTGAGGAAGACCCCGCAGTGAAGGCGGCGAGACAGAAAAACGGCAACGGCACAATTTTTAGCGAGGACAAGGAAGAACCGATTTACGGCAGCCATTATATGCCGCGCAAGTTCAAGTGTTCCGTCACGGTGCCGGGAGACAATTCAATTGACTTGTACTCTCAGGATTTGAGCTTGGTGGTAATTACCAATGAAGCTGGCGAGTTGCAAGGTTTTGACGTGTTTGCAGGCGGCGGTTTGGGCCGCACTCACAACAAAGAAGAGACTTTTGCGCGGGTTGCGGATGAGATTTGCTATGTTGCCAAGGATGATGTTTACGATTTGGTCAAGGCAATTGTAGCAACCCAAAGAGATTTTGGCGATCGCACAGACAGACGGCACGCGCGACTGAAGTACCTGATCAACGACAAAGGCGTACAGTGGTTCCGCGAAAAAGTAGCCGAATATTTTGGCAAGCCCCTAGAAGCCTTTAAACCCCTGCCTGAGTGGAAGTATTTGGATTTCTTGGGCTGGCACGAACAGGGAGACGGTAAACTGTTTGTCGGCATTTCCGTGGATAATGGCCGGATCAAGGATGAAGGTTCATTTCAGCTAAAAACAGCTTTGCGGGAAATTGTGCAGAAGTACAACTTGCCGATACTGGCGACGCCACACCAAAACGTGCTGATTTACGATGTTTCGCCGGATTTCAAACAGGAAATTCAGGGAATACTCGATCGATGCGGCATTCAGCGAGAAACTGCGATCGACCCATTGGTGCGCTATGGGATGGCTTGTCCGGCAATGCCGACTTGCGGGCTGGCGATTACCGAGTCTGAGCGCGTGATTCCGAGCATTTTAGAGCGAATTCGGGCACTTTTGACTAAAGTTGGCTTGGCAGACGAGCATTTTGTGGTGCGGATGACTGGTTGCCCAAATGGATGCGCCCGTCCTTATATGGCAGAATTGGGGTTTGTCGGGAGTTCGCCGGAATCCTACCAGATTTGGCTGGGCGGTTCTCCCGACCAAACGCGGCTGGCAAAACCCATTGAGGAAAAGCTGCACGTCAAGGATTTTGAAGCTTTTCTGGAGCCGATTTTTGTTTATTTCAAGCAAAAACGGCAACTGAGCGAGAGTTTTGGCAATTTTTGCGATCGCGTCGGGTTAGAATCTATCCGTCAATTTGTAACCAACTACCAATCTGCTGACTCGATGACAACTGAGATTAATGAATTAGAAGTTACGTCTAGTAACGGCGATGAAAACGAGACTGCCACTGCTGGCGGTGGCAAAGTCCGCCGTCGAATTAGCGTCCGCGATGAAATCTACAACGAGCTCAAGGAAGAAGCAGCCCGTCAGGGCAAGCCAATCACGCAGCTAGCTACAGAAGCGATTTCCACTTATTTAAAGAAGATTAAGGAGGAAGGATAAGCCGATTTTCGATTGTATTCAATAGACTTCTGGCAAAAGTAATATAAAGGCAGAGCATTTGCAGAAAAAAACTTGAATTTGTAAAATAATTCCGGTTGTAGATGCTTTGCCTTTATTGTTTTTTAAACTGTTGAAACCCCGCCTGCCTATCTCCTCTCATTCTCTCTTCCTCTGCGTTCTCTGCGTTCTCTGCGGTTAAATAAAAAAAATCTCTAATAGAAAACGAACAATCCCAAATTAAATGCCTCAACTACAAAGATTAGCAATTACTGCCCCTCAAATTTGCGATCGCAAAATCGACCTAACTAGAGAACAGCAACATTATTTAAATCGAGTGCTACGTTTGCAAGCAGGCGATCGATTTATTGCAATGGACGGACGGGGACATTGGTGGTTAGCAGTCCTAGAAGTACGGGAAACCGGGTTATTTGCCTCGATAGCAGAGGAGATTGCTGTGAACAGGGAGCTACCCGTGGAAGTAACTTTGATGGCGGCTTTGCCCAAGGGAAACGGCTTTGACGAGGTTGTGAGGCAGGCGACGGAGTTGGGTGTGGCAAGTATTGTGCCGGTGACGAGCGATCGAACTTTGCTCAAACCAAGTGATCAAAAAGTCGATCGGTGGAGAAGAATTGCTGCGGAGGCGGCGGAACAGTCGGAACGTCAATTTGTGCCGACGATTTTAGAGCCTATTTCGTTTGATGTTGCTGTGAAAGATTGCGGTCAAAAATATCGATATATTTGTGTTGCTCGCGGGGACAATCGGCATTTGTACGATTGTTTGTTGGGTAATTTAGAACCCTCCTTTGTAGGGGCGGTGCCCCCGTGCCCGCCCCCGGCTGGGGGAGAATTATCGATTGTCATAGCTATTGGCCCGGAGGGTGGATGGACTGAGGGCGAGGTGCAAAGAGCGATCGAATTTGGTTTTGAAGCTGTTTCTTTGGGGAGTAGAATTCTGAGAGCGGTGACAGCACCGATTGTGGCTTTATCTTTAGTTGGCGCGGCATTTGAGAAGTGCTAATATCAACAAATAACAAAGAATTTATCAGAGAGGTGGGTTGACGGGCCATGAAAATAGAGTTTAGGAAAGGTCGATCACTCTTTTGGTCGAGCGCGCTTTTGGCAATTTTCGGTACCACATCAGTTTCTGCACAATCTCCGAGTTTTCCCATTGCTCAACAGATTAATTGCGATCGCCCCCAAGGAGATGCACAAGTCAGAACTTGTATTCGGTTGAGGTATGAAGCCTCGGATCAACGACTGAACGAGGTTTACAAACAACTGATTTCCCAATTGAGTGGCGAAGAGCGATCGCTACTTTCCGAAGCACAATTAGGGTGGATTCAGTTAAGAGATAAAACCTGTGAATTTGAAGTTTATAAAAGTCGTGGCGGTACGGGTTATGGAGGTTTCCTCAATGAATGTTTGGATCGCATGACTAAACAGCGCACTGCGGAACTAGAACAGTATTTAAAACAGAGATAAAATAGGAAGTACAGCGTACAAAACCTGACAAGAATAAAGAGAAACAAGTATTTATGAAAAGCCGATCGCCCTTCACCCTCACTCTCAGCGTCATCTCAGCAATTTTAACCACTACCGTACCAGCAGTTTTTGCCCAGCAACAGCCATCAGCCAACCAAATCTACATCGATAAAAATTGCCAGCGCAATCAGCAACTACCGCAACTTGAAAGATTCACTATCTTTAGCAGAAACGAATTTACAACTAACGGTCAAAACTATTGGTTCTACGCCGCCCGCTATCAAGATGGAGGCGTACTTCTCTGTATATCGAAACCAAATTTTAATCAACCAAAACCTATAAATGAACAAAAAATACAAGCCAATTTTATTGACAAAATAGTCCGAGATATCAACAACAAAACAGCTTTTATCATCGTAGTCAGAGAAGGAAATGGCCTCGATGTACCCATGACCAATTACGGCTTAGAATTGAGCAATGTCGATCGCCCAAAACTCACCTCCCTTTCCATCCTACAGCAGCGGGGAACCCTCAAAGACGGCGGCCCCAGCGAACACACCTTTCAAGGACGGGCAGGTCAATCTATTACGATCGACCTCAAAAGCAGAGCATTTGACCACAACATAACACTATTCGACACCAGCGGCAAAAATATTGCCGAAAAAACAGGCAACTCCCAGAATCGCCGAGAGTCTCAACTCACTGTAAAATTGCCTAGTAACGGCACTTATAAAATAGTTGTTAAAGGAGGCGATCGCACAAGCAAAGGTACTTACACATTAAGCGTTAATTCCAATCAGCTTTAACTCAATTTAAACTAAGTGCTAAGCAAACTCAAAAACAGGTGTTTCAATCACCCTAATAGGCTTTCTATCTTCCCAAATCATCTTCTGCAACTGTTCCACAGTTTCAGGTGAAAAAAAACGCTCTCCCGTTTCCACACACACTCTAGCAGGAACGTTTTCAATGATAATAAACTTACCATTGACTTCAAGCGTGTAAGTTAATTTTTGTTCCACCATTGTTTCTTTCCGGCATATCATATCTATAAGTTAACACAACAGCAAAAATTGTTAACCAGTGGCGGAACCACCCAAACATCAGCCAAGATAGAAACAACGCCATTCCCCCAATCGCCATGACAGACATCAACCAAATAGTCGCCGCCTTAGAGGGTAAAGAATACAAACAAGCTGCCCAACTCATCAAAAAACTGCAAAAAGAATCCCCCGAAAATCCGTGGGTGCAATACTATATCGCCCGCTACTACGAACTCACCAATAACCTCGAAAAAGCCCAAACAACCTATAAACAAATACTCCGCGACATCACCAACCCCAAAATCGCCTCCCAGACCCGCCAAGCTATTCAACGGATTGAAACCGCACAACAAAACCTTCGCCAACAAGCCATAGAAACCGCCAAAAACGACCCCAGCAACCTCGAACCCGGACTCCTCATCCTCGAACCCGTGAGTCCCGAAAACAAACCTGCAGCCATTCAAAATATCAGCAGAATCTTTAAAATCGACGCCTACACAACCCGGATGCAAATCCAAAGCCGCGGCTGGAGACTCTACAAAACTGGCCCCATTGCCGAACTCCGAATTTATGGTCAAGAACTCCTCAACGCCGGCATTCCCGTATTTTGGGCAACCCTAAGCGATATTCAAAAAATCCAAATCTTCCGAGTGCAACACTTCCAGTCTCTCTCTTCCCCAGCCGTGGTTTGCAAATATCAACTCTCACGACTCGGTGCGATCGAATTTAGCTGGTCAGAAGTTACCCAAAGAGTAGAAGGCTTGTTGCCGATGTTCATCGAAGTCATGGACTACTCCCCCAACCGAAGAAAGGAGCAATTTCGCCACAGAGAAATCAGGCAAGATTACGCTCAAATCTGTGACTTGCACATTCCCAGCAGAAACTGCATTCTGCGAATTTGCGACCAAAGTTACGAATTTCAACAAGGAGTTGACTTCACCAAAGCTTCAGCCGAACTTCCCACTTCACTGAACCAGAAAAACAAAACATCGAGAGTCAAAAACTCTCAACAAATTCCTCAAAGTACCACCAGAATTAACTGGAATAACTTACTGGAAATATTCGATCGCCAGCTTGACGTTACAGTTTGGTCAGAATTTACGCCCTTTGCCGAGACAGTGCTCGATTACACTAATATGTTGAGCAAGATCGAATCTCATATCGAAGTCGATCGCAAATCCGAAACTCCTTGGGATTCAGCTTTTCAGCTATACAGCGGATTAGCCTTCCTCAGAAACCCAGAAAATAGGGAATAGAACCAAGAGTTAAAATTAAAAATGAGTAATACCATTTTTAATTTGTTAACGTCAGCATTGGGAATTATCCAATGCCCAATTCCCTATTATCAATTCCCAATTTCCTACTTCGTTTTCACCTGACGGGCCATTTCTCGGAAATTGTTCATGCTGGGGCCGGGGCCACGACGAGTTGCATTTGATGTCGGCATTAAATTATTAGGAGCAAAAGTCCGATTCGGTTCAGCTTGACTCGGCACTTTGCCGTTAGTTGCTGCCGAGGCAGGTACCTTCACGGGTTCCGCATTATTAGCAGGAACGCTAGTAACTGGTTCCTTTTCTTTCTTAGACTTTTTCTCTACCTTAGCCTTCTTAGCAGGTTCGGAATTCTCAGACTTAACAGGCTCAACTTTTGCCGGTGCGATCGCAACAGGCTCAGCCTTCGCAGGCGCAACTTTTGCTGGTTCCTTCGCTCCCGATTCGCCCAAATCTAGGAAATATTCAGACTTTTTCAAGCCCAACAGTCTGCCGAAAAAGCCGAAAATACCGCCGAAGAAATTTTTGATAAAACCAAACATTAGACTTACTCCTTTTGTTCTTTTAGAGAAATTTGTACAAGCTTGTCAACAAAGTTAGATTACGAGCTAGGGCAACCTTTGTCTACATTTATTCATCAAAATTTACATTTGGCTATATCTAAGCTAGCTCATCAAAGCAAATTTTAGGTATAAATACTCGCACTGCTTTGCACTTATTTACAAGTATCTCAGAATTTGTTAGCGATTCCCACTAATTGTCGATCGTACCTCGATCCGATTCGCTAGCTGTCCTAGTAGGGGTCAAACTCTCTAGGGGAGTAATCTATGCTGTAATCAGCAAGCAATTATCTTTTCAAATGAACAGTTCGCTCGATCGCAATCCCGTCATTCTCATACACGGCATCTGGGACACAAAGATTATTTTCAGCAAAATGTCCGCCCGCCTCACCCAACTTGGATGGTCAGTCCACAGCCTCAACCTCACCCCCAACGACGGCAGCCTTGGGCTCGACTTACTCGCCAAGCAACTCGCAGACTACATCTCTGAAACCTTCGATCCAGAACAGCCTTTAGACATAGTAGGCTACAGCATGGGCGGCATCGTCAGTCGCTACTACGTCCAGCGACTCGGGGGAATCAACCGCGTACAGCGTTTCATCACCCTATCTTCCCCCCACCAAGGCACCCTTACCGCCTATTCCCTACGCCTACCAGGATACCTGGATATGCGCCCCGATAGTCGCTTGCTGCGCGATTTGAATCAAGATGTGACAATGCTCAAACGCATAAACTTTACATCAATGTGGACGCCATTTGACATAATGATTGTACCGGCGAACAGCTCCCAAATGCCAGTAGGTAAAGAAGTTAAAGTCAACGTTTTGCTGCACCGCCAAATGGTGACAGAACCCCTAAGTATTAACGTATTAGTTGAAGAACTCAAAGCACCTATAGAAAATAAAATTTCCACTTAAAAATGAATAGCAATTTCAGCCGCAACCCAGTCTTGCTAATTCACGGAATCTTCCGAAAATCGGGAATTTTTTACAAAATGTCTGCCTACCTGACCCAACTGGGATGGTCAGTCTATACCCTCAATCTCTCGCCCCATTGGGGCAACGCCAGCATAGACGAATTAGCTCAACAAATAGCCGATTATATAGACAAAACCTTTGCGCCCGAACAGCATCTAGATATAGTAGGATTGAGCATGGGCGGTTTAATAACTCGCTACTACCTGCAAAGGTTAGGTGGCATTAACCGAGTGCAGCGCTTTATTGCGATATCTTCTCCTCACAGCGGTACTTGGATGGCTTACACTCTCTGGGGAAAAGGCTGCGTTCAAATGCGTCCTGGCAGTGCTTTTCTCGAAGATTTAAATCGAGATGCAGCCTTGTTGGAAAAGCTCAATTTTACTTCGATTTGGACAGATTGGGATTTTATCATCGTACCGGCTTCGAGTTCCCAAATATCTGCTGCCAAAGAAGTAAAATTGTCTGTTTTCGCCCATGCCATGATGGCGAGGCATTCCAGCAGTTTAAAAGCGGTCTCTGAAGCGCTGTCAGAACCATTGAAAGTTCATGATTAACCGTTTCATTCATTCTTGTATAGCAATCCTTGCAGGAGTCGTAAACTTTTTACCCCACCCCAACCCTCCCC